>JBFILF010000010.1:0-26223 GCA_041599835.1 Pirellulaceae bacterium | reverse complement strand
TTCTTGAACAGCGCTATCGGGAACCGATTTGTGTCATAGGGGCAACGCCCCGGCGGTTTGCATAGCCCAGCCCGAAGGGCTGGGTATCGGTCACCAAAACAAGTCGATAGGGCCAACGGCCCGGCCTTTATTCGAAACTATTAAACGGTCGGACCTTTGGCCCGACGCAAACGGATTCTTGAACAGCGCAATCGGGAACCGATTTGTGTCATAGGGGCAACGCCCCGGCGGTTTGCATAGCCCAGACCAAAGGGCTGGGTACCGGTCACCAAAACAAGTCGATAGGGCCAACCGGCCCGGCAAGTTTTCAGAGACTATTTTCGAACAGTTGGACCTGTGGCCCGAAGTTTCGTCGTTCGCTCTTTGTACTTTGTACTTCGTTTTACACGCTCAACATCCGATCCCGCCCGACAATAGGCCATTGATCCACGACTTTCCCATCCTCGACCACGTGCGCTACCTGGTGCAGCGCTGACGTCGGGCAGACGTGGCGGGGCAGGGCAACCAGGTGATCGCCGGGTGAATATTCAAAGGCGCGTGAGGTCTGGATCACCAGATGCTCTTCGGTGTGGCCCACTTCGACGGCGTCGGGCAACTCGGGAATGTAGCTGCGATTGCCAGCCGGTTGGTCGGGCGAGATCGATTTGTGACCACAATCCAGCGTCAGGTATCCCGGCCGATTGCAACTGACGACCCGCGTCAGCACGCCGGCCGCCGGCCGAAATTTCAAATCGGCAAAGTTCTCGTAATAACTAACGTCGTACAGCACGATCGTTCCCGGCGTAAGTTCCAAATCCGGCTCGCCCATCTCGGCCAACACCGGAAACGATCCCGTACCGGCTACTACAACTTTCGGAACGGGAAATCCTTGCATCGCCAGCTGGTCCCGAAGTTGTGTCAGCGGTCCCCAAGCGTTTTGAATCACGGCCGCTCGTTCGACGATGTCCGGTTGCCGGTGATGCCCGTCGTACCAGTGCAGACCGCCACACGTCACTGGCGGGGTGGAGCAAATCATCTGGTAAAGTTCCACTGCTGCTTCGTCGAGAGGGTCGATGCCGGTCCGCCCCATGCCGGGATCAACATCCATTAACACCTCGGCGGTACGACCGGATTGCTCGAGGGCGTCGGCCAGCTCCGCAAATGGGCGCGGGTGGTCGACGATCGAAGCGAACTTCCGATCCGGAAATTTGTCGATCAGTTGTATGAATCGCGCGATGTTGGGGCCCACCAGCTGGTAAGCGATCATGATGTCGTTGGTGCCGGCCTGACACAGCATTTCCGCCTCGGCAATCGTCGCGCACTTGTGCTTGGTGATGCCCAGTTCAAGTTGCCGTTGGGTGATGGCCGGCATCTTGTGCGTTTTGCAGTGCGGCCTAAGTCGCTGGGGCCCGCCGGCGATGCGAATCATCTCCTGCAAGTTGGCGTCGAGAATGGATTTGAAGAGGACGTAGCCGGGCGAGTAGATTGCGCTGGCATCACTGATTTGATAGGGAGCAGGATCGAGGTGGCGTTGCAGTTCAGTTGCCATGATTGAGATTCCAAGAGGCTTCGTAACCGAACTTGTGAAGTTCCGCTTTAATTGAGACCAGACACTGAAGTCTGGCGACTTCAGCTACTTAATTTCGTTCATCCATCGACGCTTCGAAAGCCCACGACGATTCCCCGCCCCTAGGGCACTGCATGAGATTCGATACAATCTGGCGTAAGAAGAAGGATGAAGGCATGGCCTTCTCCCTCGGGGAGAAGGTGGTCCGCCGAAGGCGGATCGGATGAAGGCCGAAAACAGAATTCAGGGATAAAAAGTAGCTTGAGAAACTCGCAATGATTGGCTCTCGTCCGCCCTCACCCAAGCCTCGCCCCGTGGCGAGTCTTTTCCCTCGAGGGAGAGGGGATTTGCAAATGTCACTTTTAAATTGAAATGCCACGTAAAATCCTCGTCACCGCCGCGCTGCCGTACGCCAACGGGCCGATTCATATCGGGCACCTGTTGGAGTATATCCAGACTGATATCTGGGCGCGGTTTCAGCGGTTGCGGGGTCACCGGTGCATTTTCATATGGGCCGACGATACGCATGGCACAGCGATCATGAAAAGTGCCCGGGCGGCGGGCATTTCGGAGGAAGCGTTTATCAACCGCATGAGCGAAGCCCATCAGCGCGATTTCCAGGCATTCGGGATCAGCTATGACCACTACGGCAGCACACACAGCCAGGCCAATCGCAAGTTGTGCCAAGAAATCTGGTCGGCGTTTGAGAACCAGGGGCTGGTTGAATCGCGACAAGTCGTCGAGCTGTTGGATCCGGAAACCGGCGAGTCGCTGCCGGACCGCTTCGTCAAAGGCACCTGCCCCAAATGCAAATCACCTGATCAGTACGGCGACAACTGTGACAAATGCGGTGCAACATATAGCGCAACGGATTTGATCGATCCGATCAGCACGATCAGTGGCCAGCCGCCGAAGACCGGCGAGATTGACCACTTTTTTCTGAAGATCGAACCGTTACACGATTTTCTAGATGACTGGACGCAAAACGGCCAGCATCTGCAGCGCGAAGTCGCCAACTACCTCAAAGGCCACTTCCTCAACGAGCCACTGCGCGACTGGGACGTGTCGCGTCCGGCCCCGTATTTCGGTTTTGAGATACCCGGCACGGGCGGCAAACATTTCTGGTACGTCTGGTTCGATGCACCTATCGGTTATGTATCGTCGACCCGCGAGTGGTGTGAGAAAACTGGAGAGGATTTCGATTCGTGGTGGCGCAACGGGGAAACCGAAATCCATCACTTTCTCGGCAAAGACATCCAGTATTTTCATTGTTTGTTCTGGCCGGCCATGCTGAAGACGGCCGGGTTCAGCCTGCCTCACAAGGTCCATATTCACGGATTCCTCACCGTCGGCGGTGAAAAGATGTCCAAAAGCAAGGGCACCTTTGTGATGGCGGAAACCTATTTGAATCATCTCGATCCGTCATACCTGCGCTACTATTTCGCCGCCAAACTGGGACCGCGGCTGGACGACCTCGATTTAAATCTGGAAGATTTCGCGGCGAAAGTTAACTCGGATCTGGTCGGCAAAATCGTCAACCTGGCGTCGCGGACCGCCAAGTTTGTGGCCGACACGGGCTTGTCCCACGCCTATCCCGACGACGGCGGCTTGTTTGCAGCCGGTGCCGCCGCTGGCGAGGAAATCGCGCAGGCTTACGAGGAGTGCGATTATGCCAGGGCCATGCGGCTGATTGTGGAACTGGCCGATCGCGCCAATCCGTTCGTGGAAAATGCCGAGCCGTGGAACCTCCGCAAGGACCCGGAAAAATCGCAGCAACTGCAGGACGTGTGCACGATCGCTCTAAACCTGTACCGGCAACTGGTCGTGTACTTGGCGCCGGTGCTGCCCAAGTTGGCGGCTGACACCGGCGAGTTATTGAACAACGACATCCAAGACTGGCAACAATCCCAAACGCCGCTGGTCGGGACATCGGTCAACAAATTCAAGCACCTGATGAAACGCGTTGAAATGAAGGACATAGAAAAAATGATTGAAGAATCCAAACAGGCCGTAGCAGCGGCCGATGACAGCACGACACCGGCCGACAGCGACCAACCGCTGCTGGACAACCCCATCGCGCCCGAATGCACTATCGATGATTTCGCCAAGGTTGACATGCGGATCGCCCGCGTCGTCAATGCCGAGCACGTTCCCGATGCACGGAAACTGCTCAAACTAACGCTCAGCCTGGGCGGTGACCATCGTCGCACCGTGTTCGCGGGAATCAAGTCCGCTTACGAACCCGATCAACTGGTTGGGCGGTTGGTGGTGATGGTGGCCAACCTCAAACCGCGGCAAATGAAATTTGGTGTCAGCGAGGGCATGGTCTGTGCCGCCGGACCGGGCGGATCGGACGTGTTTGTGTTGTCACCCGACGAAGGCGCCGCGCCCGGTCAACGCGTTACATAAAGATTGAAAAGGGCGGCTGCCATGCGAGTGATTTGCCAACGTTTTGGGTCGCATTATGAAGTGTCAACCGCCGCCTCGAGCGCAACTTTACTGGGGTTTTTGTGCGCGATGGTCTGTGGGCTCACGGCTTGCAACCCCTCGCCAACTCAGACCAAATCGCCGTCGGCAACCAAGCCGATGGCGACACCGCCCGTCGATTCGAGCCAGCCGTCGCCGCCACCATTCGTCGAGGTAACGCCCTCGCAGCAAGACGCCGATGAGGAGTCCATCGACGCGTTGTATGCGCGGGCCGTTCGCGCGGCGCGGGCCGGCGCGCACGCCGAGTCAATTGCGCTGCTGGACGAGATAATCGAACGCGAGCCGCGGGCCGCTACCGCGTTTTACACGCGCGGCCGCGCGCATTTTCGGCTGGGCAACATGGAGCAGTCGCTAAAAGACTTTGATCAAATGATCAAACTATTGCCCGACGCGGCGCCCCGTTTGTGGGAACGCGGCATCACGCTGTACTATTTAAAGCAGTACCAAGAAGGTGCCGACCAATTCAAGCTGTACCAGACTTACTACAACAAGGACGTGGAAAACGCCGTGTGGCAATTTATCTGTCGCGCCAAAGTCGACGGCATGGATACGGCCCGCGAAAATATGTTGCACATCGAAGGTGACACGCGCGTGCCGCTGATGGAAATCTATGGGTTGTTCCGCGGTGAACTGCAACCGGCTGATGTCATCGAGGCAGCCCAGCAGCCATCACAGGATCCTGATCAAACGGCGATGCAACAGTTTTATGCCGATCTGTATTTGGGATTTTACTACGAGGCCGTCGGAAACATCGATGAGGCCAAAAAACATATCCAGCAGGCCATGGCATTGACGGTCGATGCCCAGCCGCCGACAAACAACTACATGTGGGACGTGGCACGCATGCATGCACGCTGGCTCGACGAAACGGAACATCAGGAAAACTGATGGACCAGAATATCGGGTGTTTTCAGTGCCGGTTGACCGCCGATTGTTGCCTGCTCGCCCGCAGCTTATAACTTGACCCGTGGGGAGTTTGAGGAATCGGTCACGGGGGGATATCCAGATCAGGGACTTCCAATGAGGTAATCAAGATGTTGACACGGTCCATTGCAGCTATCGGCATTGGCGCGGTGCTGGCCATCGGCACCTGTTGCGTTGCCGATGATTTTGAAAAAGAAAAATATCGCAACTGGCATCAGTTTCACGGTCCCGATGGCAACGGCGTCGCACGCAACGCGCAGCCGCCCAGCAAGTGGGGGCCCGAAAAAAATGTCAAATGGAAAACCGAGATTCCCGGCCGTGGCAGTTCCAGCCCGATTGTCTGGGGCAACCGTGTCTTCCTGATGACGGCCATTGAAACCGATCGGGTTTCCGAGTCGGCAGAAAGCCAACCGGCGGAGGAGGAACAAGCTGAGCGAACCGAGCGCGGCGGCAATCGCGCGGGGCAGGGCGGTCGCCGCGGGGGACGCCGCGGGTTCCGCCGGCCACCGCCCTCAAATTACTATGAATTCGCGGTGCTGTGCGTCGATCGCGAGTCGGGTGACATTTTGTGGAGCACCATCGTCAACGAAGCGGTACCGCACGAAGGTGGCCACCCCACGAACACATTCGCGTCGGGTACTCCCACGACCAACGGCCAGCACCTGTATGTCAACTTCGGCTCTTTTGGCGTGTACTGCCTGGACATGGATGGAGAAATTCAGTGGAAACGTGACCTGGGAAAAATGCAGACACGGAATTCGTTCGGCGAGGGTGCTTCGGCGGCCATCCACGGCGATACGCTGGTTGTGCCGTGGGACCATGAAGGCGAGTCGTTTATTGCGGCGCTAGACGCAGCCACAGGCGAAACTAAGTGGACGGTCGATCGCGACGAGCGGACCACTTGGGCCACACCGCTCATTGTGGAACACAGTGGCACGACGCAAGTCATCACCAATGGCTACAACAAAGTACGCAGTTACGATATGAAGTCGGGCAAACTGATTTGGGAATGCGGCGGGCAAGTACAAAATCCAATCCCCACGCCCATGCTGTTTGACGGACATGTGATCTGCATGACCGGATACCAGGGCAATTCCATCATGTCAATCTCGCTGGACTCCCGCGGGGACGTTACTGATGGCCGGGAAGTTGCCTGGAGTCGCCGCGATGCAGCACCGTACGTGCCGACCGGCGTGTTATATGATGACACGGTTTATCACACCAAATCGTTGCAAGGCGTGTTCCGATCCCTGGATGCCAAGACCGGCGAACCGGTTATCGAGCAGACCCGATTGCCAGATATCGAACAGGTTTACGCGTCGCTGGTGGCCGCCGACGACAAGATCTTCGTTACCGGGCGCGACGGCACGACCGTTGTCGTCAAGCACGGTCCGGAATTGGAAGTGTTGGCCACCAACGCGGTTGGCGAAGCTGTGGACGCCACGCCGGCTCTGGTCGATAACCAGATCTTGATACGCGGTGAACAACATCTGTTTTGTATTGAAAACGGCGAATGACGCGTCGATCAATCCTGACCATTCCAAGTTGGCAACCCGGCTTTGATGATCTTCATCCGGCCGGGTTGTTTTTTCAACATTGCCCATGTCATTCTGGTTGCGAATCGCCGATCGATTGATTCTGGAAAACACCCGGCACCCGATCGATCCCGAAAATCGACAACGCCAGGTCGTTCCCAGCCGTTTTGGGCAGCTGGAGTTTTGGACGTGGTCCGAGCCGGCGGCGTCCGGTGATCGAGCGAACTTGTTTGCGCTGAGATTCCCGGGAACCGGTGGCCGGGCGGAGCGGGGCGGACCGCATCCCTGTGACGTTTTGTCGCCTGGTGATTTTGAAGTATGGACGATTAACCCGCCCGGTTACGGCGGCAGCGACGGCGTGGCCAGCCTGGCCAATATGGTTGAAACCGCGGAGACCGGTTGGAGGACGGTGCACGATCGAGCCGACGATCGACCGGTGTTAGTGGTCGGCAACAGCCTGGGCTGTCTTTATGCGTTGTACGTGGCGGCCCGATATCCGGTGGCCGGTGTCTTTCTGCGAAACCCGGTGCCGCTGACTCAATTGATCATGGCTCGATATGCTTGGTGGAATTTGTGGTTGGGCGCGCGGATGATTTGCCGGCAAGTGCCGGCGGAAATGGATGCCATCGACAACGCGCAGCACGCCGTGGCGCCCATGATGTTTGTCAGGTCAGAGCGGGACCGATTGGTGCCGCACAAGCTGCAAAAGTTGATTTGGGACGCCTACGCCGGACCGAAACGCGAATTCGTGATCCACGACGCCGACCATCACGATCCATTGGACGAAGGGCAGTTTGAAAGTTACCGACAGGCGTTGATCGAATTTAAATCGATGCTTGCTGAAACAACGTTGCCGGCAACTGATCGGGAAACAAACAAAAACTGAATTCCCGCGAACCGATGATTCGCTGTCTGGCCAACTCCCGCTGGAGATTTTGCCGCTCGGTCAGCAGCAACTGCCGGTTGGCTTCTACCAACGCCTGCAATTCTTGATTGACGGCTTCGATTTGCCGCTGCCATTGGCGCCTGTGGCCGGGCGGCGGAATGGACTCGATCAATTTCCGCTTGTCGGCCACGAGTTTGTCGACGCGCGGATCGGAAGCATCGGCCGCCCGTTCCGGGTGATAGACCAATTCCCTCAGATTGACCTCGACCTGTGTTATGTCGCGCTTATCGACCAGTGGCATTTCGATCGGCAGCCGATGGGTCGCGGTTACCACTAAAAACGACGGCGCGCTGACTCCGAAAAAACGCTGGATAATCTCATCGGTCAACTGATCGTATTTGGCCCCGCCAATGCCGTGCACAAACAGTTCGCCCAGCACTAACCGCGAGTACATGGTGGTGATGAGGGCCCTCGGCCGTAAACTGACGCCGGCATCCCTAAAATCGATTAACAAATCAACTAGCGAACGGGCCGGTACCGACTCCCAATCCGCGCCGTCCGCTAATCGCCAACTGCCGGCAGCGTATTTCACAAACAGTGGCCGCCGGCTGGGTGCATCGGCTCGCCAGATCCAAAAAGGCGTTTCAAACCATTCTTCAATCTGAGTCAGCGCCGGTACCGGGTGCGTTTGGCTGCGAATCCGGTGCATCTGGCGGTAAGCCGACAGCGATTGGTTGTGAATTTCCGAGAACTCGCGGTAGCGCGAAATTAATTCCGCCGCAAATCGCTTGAAGCTGGTCGTTTCACACACGTGGCTGAGTGGAAGCTCCAGGGTTCGCAACCCAAAACAAGATTCCAAGTCGTGACGACCCGCGGCAATTGAGTATTCCGGCTGGAATCCTTGCCGGCTGGCCTGCAACACGCGCGGCCACAATCGCGAGATGAGCGGATTGTCGATCAGCGGCCGGAGGGCTGAGGCAGCCCGCTGTCCGAACGACTCCCACAATCGCTGATCGTTGAGTTGGCGCCGTTCGAATGGAATGAAACTGGAAACGTTGTCGTATTTGACGAACTGAATCTGTGGCCGATCAATCGTGCCGGTGGGAACGCTCAAATGTGCCGCCGGACACAAGTCGTTGTCGATCACCAGGTTGACAGCAATCGCTTCGGCCGAACGAGCCAGCTGCGACAGTACGAAGTTTTTATACCAAACGCCGGGGTGAAATAGCGTCGGCTGGTGCCCGGCCAAAACGAACCGGTCGGTAGCCTGCGGATCTGCTACGTCCCGATAACGGCGGGTGTATCCCAGACCGAGCTGCAGCAGTTCATTTTGCGCCGATTCGCGCACCGCATGAATATCCTGGTCACCGACGGAAAACCGATGACTGGCCAGCAGTGTGCGGTTGTCTTGCCACAGCGACGGGAACTGCTCGAGGGGCGGGATGAGCAGTCGACCGCCATTTTCTTTTGGCGCGCGAAGTCGCTGGTATTTGAGCGTCATTGCCTCGGCGGTCATCCGGCGAGTTCCCTGGCCCTGAGTTCCGGACAATCATTGGGCAGTTGGGCAAAACTGCGATCGAGCACCTCATTGTAGTAGTTCAGTCGCGTGACCGCGTCGTCCAACGCGCCGCCGAATGACCGTTTTTCGTCCAGATAGATCAGCGGCACGGCGACTTCGACAATCTTCAGTTTCGCGCAAGCGGCCTGCACCCACAGTTCCAGCGGCATGGCATAACCCGTTTCGGTCAAGTGCAAGCGCCGTAACGCGGCAACCCGGTAGGCTTTGAATCCGCAAAACGCATCCGTTAGATTCAGTTCCAATCGCTCGTTGAGATCGCGGGTAACTTGCTGGTTGACCCAGCGGCGATCGGCCGGTGGAAAGGAGTTGGCATCGAATTGTTTCAGATACCGGCTGCCCGATACGATGTCGGCGCCGCTGGCCTGCAACTGGTCAACCAGTTCGTTAATCCGTTGCGGTTCATGCTGGCCGTCGCAATCGATCGTGACCAGCGTCTCGTACTCGTGGTCGATGGCGTACTGGAACGCCGTCATCAATGCCGCTCCGTAACCGGCATTTTCGCGATGCGTGACGACGACAATATCATCGCGACGGGCCAGAACCTGTGAGGTCCCATCCGTCGATCCGTCGTCGACGACCAGCACGTTTTGGCTGTAATGTACGACCTGGTCGAGCACCGGTGTCACCGAATTCACTTCGTTGTATACCGGCAATGCAGTCAAATGTCTTTCCATCACAAATGCCTGTCTATGCTGTCGATCGAAATGGTGAAACCCGTCAGCGGGAGCGCGTCGAGTAAACCATTGTAAATCGAGCACATCATGCGTCAAAGTTTACTCAAATGCCGGTACCCGTAACCAGCTGGACACTTACAACACGGCGCGGTTTAACCGATATTCAAGGGATCAACCTCTTGCCGACTAGCCCACACTTCGATCCCCTCAAAAGCTCGCTGAAGCTCTTCGGCCAATGCGTCCACCGCGAACCGTTCGCTGGCAAAGTGACCGAGCAAGAGCAAACCGACGCCCCGCGCCGACGCTTCGAGGCACGTATGAAAATTGGTTTCGCCAGTCACGAATGTGTCGCAACCAGCTGCAATGGCCTGGTCCAAAAACGAACCGCCGCTGCCGCAGGCAAATCCGATCTGTTTCACCACGTGTTTCCGTTCACCAACGTATTGGACCGCCGCCAAATTAAAAACGCCCTTTGCCTGCTCGATCAGTTGCGCCATGGTGGTTCGCGTCGACACGTCGCCAACTCGCGCCGCGCCAACCGCTGGGTTGTCCGGATTGGCGGGGACCAGCGGCCGGACGTTCGTCGTGTTAAATGACTCGGCCAACAACTGATTGATGCCGCCAGCCGTGGAGTCAAAAGCGGTGTGCGGGCTAAAAATGGCAACCTCGGCTTTGATCAAATCCATCAACAGCCGGCCCGCAGTGTGATCGGTGGTCAACCGCTGCACTGGCCGAAATGGCATCGGATGGTGCGTCACGATCATATCCACGTTGCGCGCGATGGCTTCGCCCGCCGTTTGTGGCGTGACGGTCAAGCAAGTCATCAGCCGCTTCACGGGTGACGCCGCATCGCCGACCAGCAACCCCACATTGTCCCAATCCTCGGCCAGTTCGCGCGGCGCCAGTTCATTCAAAAACAAGTCGACGTCGTTCACGGTGGTCATGATGAATTGTCGATCAAAAACAAGGCAAGGAATGCGGCGAATTCCAGTCGGCAAATTCACCGCATAGAATAGCAGAATTGCCTGGATAAAACACGAACGCATACAAGCCACGGAACCGAGCGTTGTTGCAACTGAGAAAAGGCGTGCGCCTAGAGAGTTTGAACCTGCCGTTGAAACGGGCCTTGATCGCGGCTGCGCAATTGGGAGCAGCGGGTGTCGAAATCAATGCCCGGACCGAAGTTAAACCCAGCGACTTAACCCGCACAGGTGTTCGTCATATCAAAAAGTTGTTGAACGACCACCGTTTGTCGGTTTGCTGCCTGCATTTCCCCACGCGGCGGGGCTATGACGTGGCCGACGACCTTGACCGACGTGTTGAGGCCACCAAGGCGGCACTGTCGATGGCTTACGATTTGGGCTGCCCGGTGGTCAGCAACTTTATCGGTGCGATGCCGCCGACCGATTCGCCGGCAGCGCAGACACTACGCGATGCGCTGGAAGAAATCGGTCGGCACGGCCAGCGAGTGGGCGCGACGTTGGCCGCGCGGACGGGGCCGCATGAGGGAGAGCGGCTGGCGGAATGGATCCGCGCCCTCGACCCCGGCACGCTGGGCGTCGATTTCGATCCGGCCGGATTGGTGATTAACAAACACGATGTGGAGGCCACGATGCGGGCCGTCGGCGCCTCAGTATTACACTTTCGTGCCCGCGACGCCGTCCGTGACCTGTCGCAAGAGCAGGGGCTCGAAGTGCAAATGGGGCGCGGCTCCGTCGATCTGCCGCCGCTGTTGGCGATCCTCGAGGAACACGATTATCACGGCTTCATCACCGTCGACCGCCAGCCGGGCACCCAGTCCGCCGCCCAATGTGCCGAAGCATTAGAATATTTGGAAAATTTGTTTTTGTAGTGCGTCAACGGGCACCATTGCCGGACTCGCCCAGAGAGCGGATCATTGGACCCACATCAGGCAACGCGTAACGGCTATTAAGCAAGCACCCGTTTTCCAAGCTGTCCTGCAATCTCCTGCACGTACCGCGGTATGGCGTAGCCGGGCAAATGCTCGCGCATTTGCGATACCAGCTTCTTGCCACGGGTGATGGGAACTTCGAAATGCGCTGCGCCGGCCACGCGATCCAACTGGTGCAGGTAATACGGCATACAACGCGAGTCGATCAACCGCTCGCTTAGTTGAACCAGTGTCTCGAGGCGATCATTGACGCCTCGAAGCAGCACCGATTGATTCAATACCGGCATGCCAGCTTCGACCAGGTCGCCAATCGCGGCGTGGACGGACTGGTCGATTTCATTGGCGTGGTTAGCGTGTATGACCATAATTGCGATTAACCTGGTGGATTGCAGGCAATCGATCAGCCCCGCTGTCACGCGCTGTGGAATCACAATCGGCACACGGCTGTGTATTCGCAAGCGCACCAGATGGGGGATGGCGGACAATTGATTGATCAATTGTTCAAGGCGATGATCAACCAGCATTAATGGATCGCCGCCGCTGAGAATGACTTCGCGGATGGATTTGTCTTGCTGCAATACGTCCAAAGCGGGTTGCCAGGCTGCGCTGGTCACGGGCGTTTCGCCGTAGGGAAAATGACGGCGGAAACAGTAACGGCAATGTACGGCGCAAACGCTGCTTAGTACCAGCAAAGCGCGACCGCGGTATTTTTGAATCAACCCCGGTGCGCGACTGGCGGCATGGTCGCCCACCGCGTCCAGCTGAAAGCCCTCGGCGGTTTGCTGTTCCTGCGGCCGTGGCAGTACCTGTAACAGCAACGGGTCGTGCGGATTTCCGGGTTGCATTCGCTGCAAAAAGGGCAGCGGCACGAATGTTTGGAATTCGCGGTGAGCGCCATCGGCCGTCACTGCCATGGTCGGCGGTAACTGCAGCGCGCGGCAGAGCGACCGGACATCGCGAATCGCCGACTTGACGTACGCCTGCCAAGGCTCGAGGCCGGCGCCGACAGAATCGTGGGGAAGGGTTACAATGTTCATCTTTGTTAACCAAGTTTAGGCGCTAAACCCGAAGTCTCGTGACTACGGCTACCAGTATCATCGCACTCATCACATCATCCGCATCCATACAAATTGAGCAAGGACCAAAGACGTGGCGACGTATAAGACTAGTGATTTTCGCAAGGGGTTGAAGGTTCAAATTGACAATGAACCTTACCTGATGATCGAAATGAACTTTGTCAAACCGGGCAAAGGCAATGCGCTATACAAATGCAAACTCAAAAACCTGGTCCGCGGCACGGTACTGCAGCGGACCTACAAGGGCGGCGACTCATTGGAAGGGGCCGACGTCGAGGAGGTGGGCGTGCAATACTTGTACCGCCAGGGCGACACGTTTGTGTTTATGAATGAAAAAACCTATGACCAGTACGAATTGTCGGCCGATCAGGTCGATGACAATTGGAAATACCTCAAGGACGGCATGGCTTGCTCGATGGTCCTGTACAACGGCAACCCGATTACGCTGACGCCCCCCAATCACGTGGAACTGGCCGTCGAATTTTGCGAGCCCGGGGCCAAAGGCGACACCGCCACCAACGTCACCAAGCCCGTCAAAGTCGAGACAGGAGCGGAGTTTCTCGCGCCCGCCTTCATCAACATCGGGGACGTGATCAAAATCGATACGCGATCCGGTGAATACGTGGGCCGCGTTTGAACGAATGGCGTTCGCTCCGCATGGATCACGCTGTGCTTGAACGTGGCTCACGCTAACGCGGCGGGAAAGCGAATTTTAGCGGCGCAACAAAAAGGGAGATTGAATGCGAAACTCAATCCCCCTGGAATTAACTAATTTTAGCGCGCGTTCTATTTCCTGCGCCGTCGCATGCCCGCCACACCCAGCAAACCCAGTGCCAGCACGACTGATGCGCCGGGCTCGGGAATAAATTGAAAGCCAAGGTTGTCGTAAAACACCCCCGTGGGCGAGAAATTGGATGCCGTGTTAATAAATCCAATCTGCAACAATTGCCCATTCCAACTCGGGTCAATGTCGATGTCGACGAAGCCACCTCCCCAAGTGGATGGAAGATTCGTGGTAGGGAATGTCTCAAACGCAAGCAAAAAAAAAGTGCCGCCGACGGAATCCAGAACCTTTATGAATGCGGCCGTAGTCGATGGGGGTGCCGGACCATTCGTGGCGGATGCTTTGGCGTCAAAACTGAACCGCCAAGTGGTGCCCAAATCGGGCGTACCGATGAATTGTTCGCGGAAAATGTTGGATTCAATCGTCCACGTGGGATTGTTTGTGTGATCCGCGTTGTTGTAGTCGTTGTATGTGTTGAGTTGGATTGCACCTTGCGCGGCCCCACCTTCGCCCGTTGCCAGATCGGAAAAGCCGCCCGAGGGTTGACCATTGGGTGCTCCGAAGGGTCCGTAATCGTACACAAATGTGCCTCCTGCATTGTAAACGTTTCCAAAGATGAGCCATCCCGCATTGGTCAAAGCGTTGGGATTGGACACGTTCATCGATTCAAAATCTTCTGTGTAGGTAACCAGGTCGGCAGAAGACATCGCCGGAAGTCCAAAGCAGACGACCAGCGCGAGCAAGCGACTCAAAGATGCGGCGCGAGACATTCTAAAAAACCTCAATGGAATAACGGCCATTCAGTGTCGAGATGCGGAAAAGAGCTGAAAGCGGTTTCAAAACGAGCCTATACATTGCCACGACTCCCGCAAAATGTCAAGCAAATGAAAATCTGTTGATGAAAGCGGTTTCATGATAAAAACGACGGTAAAATCGAGGTTTTTAGGCCGCTATCCCGCCGTAAATCAAGCAGAGTTGGCGGAAAAAATCGGGTGAAATCCACCCGATCAACTGGCCTTTATCAAAACCTCAGTCCGCTCATGGCGGACCCGCTTTTTTGACACGTGTCGTTATGCCTGTTGCCGATTATGGGCATTTGCCCCGCCGGTGTCGTACCAATCTGTTAAACGGGATCAACGCTCATTCGAAGATGATGTTGTCGAGGTAGAAAGTCAGCGGTTCACCTTGGCCAGCCAAGCTGAAGAAAAACCCCGATTTGATCCGGCGCAGGTCGGATTTGGAGAGATCGATCGAATACTGCGTCCACTGCGTGGAAAGCGTAAAGGGCAGCTCATGCTTGGTCGTATCAAAAAACGGCTTGTCATCGCCTAACAGCCCGACACCAAATTTGATTTTTTCGCCACCACGTTTGCCGCGCGCCCAAAACGTCATTTTCGTCGCACCAGTCAGATTCAAGCCACCCGGCAATTCACCCCAGTCGTTTTCTGGGTGTTGCCACACGACGCCGCCCCAGTCTGCCGCTTTTGAGTAACTGCATTGAATGCAGTATTCGCCTGCATAAGGTTGCTCGGTGCATTGTTGGTCGACGGCCAGGGCATCGGTGGATCCCATAAAACCCGATGGAACATATAGGCCTGTTTCGCCCGGTTCCGCGTACAACGTATAAGGAAGCTCGACTGTTTCACCAGGCTGTTCGATGGCGGGATCCTTGACTCGAATCGGCAGATTGGCGCTGGCTGCTCCACCGTCAGTATCGGTGACATACACATACAGCCGATACAATCCGCGCTTGTTTGGCATGCGAACGATCGCCTGTTGGTCGTCGAATTGTTCGATGGCCCGCATGTAGGTCGGCGGAGTTTTTTGAAAATCACCTGCGGTGATATAGTTTTTGGCGTCCGCGCTTAACACCCAGCGAGTTTCTAATTCCTGTCCTTCGGGGTCCGTGGCCTGCAGCTTTGCCTTCACCGTCGCGCCGTAATCGACGGCGTCGGGACCCTCCAGTTCAAAACTTTCGATGCGCGGGCACAAGTTGGCGGGCGGTTTGCCGGACCAAAGCTCGGTCATCGTATCGACGGCAGCCGTTTTATTGCCATCCGGCAACAGCATGCCAAACCAGGTGGGGGTGGCTTCCATCTTGTCGCCCCATAAAAACGCGTACGATCCCAAACACAATTGAGCCTCTTGTTTCAGGCTGGAATAAGTCTGGCGATAAAACTGAGCCTTGGCCGTACTGGTCGGTTCTACGATCGCACCGATGCTGTTTTTGGGCACTTCCCACGTTCCGGGAGGACCATATTCAGTCACGATAAATGGTTTTCGGCCGCCGGCATCCCGATAACGCTGGGGCAGCGAGCTGGCACCGCCATAAGCATTGATGCCGATGATATCGAGGCTGGGACAATGTTGGTGAATCGCCGGCACCCGTTGCCCGCCGATTTCGGCAATCACCGTCATCGTGGGGTGATGGGGATCCTCTTGTTTGATTAACTGCGCCAGTTGTTCGACGTGGGCCCAAATCTGAGGATTGTCGCCAGATTCGTAGCCTTCCATTTCATTGCCGATGCCCCAGATCAAAACGGCCGGATGGTCTTTGTATTGTTTGACCGCCTCCAACACCTTTTTCGTTTGTTGCTCGAGCAGGGATGCGTTGCCATAGTCGAATCCCTTGCGTTCATGCTCCAACCAGATACCCACGGTGACGCTGATACCGTTGGCGTGTGCCCGATCGAGCAGTGACAACGTCTCATTATCAACACCCCAGGTGCGAATCGAGTTGCCACCGGAGCTGGCCAGTAATTCAAGCGAACCGGTTCCGGCGGCACCCCGGATATAGTAAGGCTGACCATTGCGCAACAACTCCCAATTTCCATCCGTGGCAGTGCGCAGCTGTACCGGTATCGGCTGTTGCGTTTTGGCAGTCCGATTTGTTGGCCCGCTATCGGATTCGCCATTACATCCAATGCCCACGGCCAAGATGGCTGCGGCCACCCCACAAAGACAGACGGATAACCAATGGAACTTCACGCTAACCTCTATTGTTTGGAATGGGTCATGAATCGATGGGAACGCCAACCTCGACCAAGTTGAGCACACCGCTTCGTGAAAAAAGTGCTTGAGATTCTTCCTCAGTGAGCGCACCGCCCGCCCGATTGGCCACTTCACCATTTGAATAGTACACCGAAATCTGCAGGCTCGATGCGCGGCGATATATAACCGGGATCTGGCACACCGTAAATGCGAACGCGTCGATGGGCACCGATAAACTGTTTGGTTTTCTATCCAGGTCGACGTAGTGAAACTGGCCAGGATTTTTCAACAATTCCTGTGGATCAAACAGGCGCGGATCAAAACTCAGCCGACCATGACGGACGCGTACTCCCAGCTCGCCGAATCGCGTCAAGATGTCTTCTTTGACTTGCCCAGTCATCCCTGGTTGTTGCGCACCGGCGTGCCTGGGCGTATGGGAATAGGGATCGATGGGAAATGCCCCGTATTGGCCCGGTGTCTTGGCGGGTCCTAATCCAGATTGAATATCACGGTAATGTTGTCGCAGGCGGTTGACCAGCGAACCGTCGACGCCGGCGTCCAATGCTTGGACTAAGCAGTCCTGCACGGCCACGTGCAGTTTGGAGACCATATGCCAATAAACCGAGCCTAGACCTTCGTACGCGAAAAACGTTCCGGAACGCCCGGTGAAATTTTGATGGTCAAAGACTTGTTCAAATAACTTGACCACGCCGGCTGCTTCCTGGGCAATCAGATCGGCATACTCCGCTTGTTCCTGTGCCAATTGATCCAAGGCCCGTGCCACGTCGGCTCCATTGCGGAACGCTCCGTTAAAGTGGATGCCACCCAACACATCCCGTCGCACAATTTGCCAGACGTCGTCGTGCAGTAACCGAGTCAATAACAATGACTGATCAACGGATGCGGGCGGAATCTCATTGCTTTCATGAAACAAGGGCAAGCGGCGATCTGGATACAATAGATAACTCTTTTGATCTGCTCGATAAAGTTGACTGGCCCTTAATGCGTCCAGCAAATCGACGGTTTCATCGGGTTGCAGCAATCCGCAACTCAGCACGGCGACCTGGCCCTCCAACATTTCCGGCAAGTGTTGGATTTCGATCGAAGCAGAGTCTTCGAACGAAATCAAGTTATACGAATGGTACATTCCATCGGTGCGCCGATTGTGGCGAATGGAGTGGTCGAAAAATTGCAAACAATCCGACAAGAACTCGTTCAAGCGTTCCATGGGGATCACTTGTTTGGTTCCGCTCAAACCCTGCTCGTACAACTTGAGGCGAAAATTCGAGCCGGCCGTCGATAATTGGTCCACCAGCTGTTTGCGCAGCGGGCCGTCTAGCTGGTCCAATTGGCCACGGTGATTTCGCAACACTTGGGCCAACCGATCGAACAGCCCGACCATTTCCGCAGATAAATTCAGCGAGCTTCTGTTCGACTGGGCAAACCAGTCTTGCACAAAACTTACAAAACGGCGCAGGTAATAGACCGTGACCATCGACGCTCCGTTGCCGACCAACGCATTATTGGCGTCATTCCATTCGGGACGTTGTGTGTTGAGCCAAATCCCCGCTTGCGGCACAAAATTTGAAATCTTGGCCAACAACGGCACCAAAATTTTCTCGGCCAGCGAGACGCGGAGAATTTCACCACTGGGATCGGTTAACAATTTGCCGTCGCTGCCCAATTCGCTCGCCCGCCGTTGTAATTGGTCTGCCAGATCGTGGCGATAGTCGATGGTGTTACAGCAATCCTGCAGCATTTCCTCGTAGCTGCGGATGCGGTACGGCACGTTGGCATAGCTGCAAACCTCGCGCTCCAACCAGTCGTTGAGTCGCTGCGGATCAAATCGGCGGGACCATTCCAATAGCTTTGCCAGGTAAATGATTTGGTGGTCACCCCAGTAACCGATGTTGACCCACGAATCACTGGAATCGGGTTTTTCCCATTCAAATCCGCGTTTATTGATGCGGTAGGGATTGTAGCCGTCGGCGGTGGAGGCGTTGACAAACCGAAAAATCATATTGGGCAAGAATTGCGGATAGGCCAGTCCCAGCGCCTCCCAATTCTGAAAAATATCGCGCCAGTTTCCTTCGTAATCCAGTGCCAGCGACCCATCGCAATTTTGAACATTGATGTTAAATGCATTCCAGGGACGCGTGGGATCACCGTGGCGACGGCTAAAAGTCAACGGCAAGTATTCCAGGCCGATCCGCAGCAGATCGACGTCGCCCGAAGCGTCCAGCGTTTCAATCAAACGCCTTGCCGATGTCGTTTCCACCTGGCGGATGATTGATTCGTTTCGCTGATACACAGCTACATTGCTGGCGCGCACGTGGGCTCGAAAATCGACCGGATCAATTTCGTAACTGTCGGCCGGTATCCCGCCACGCATCACGTTGAACAAGACATTGGATTGGTGTCGATGCACCCGCACCAAATCCTGCCCCAGCTGGCAACCATCGGCACTAGCGGCAATCCACTGCAAGGTTTGTTGGCAATTGGCAATGTCCTCGTCGAGTTGACGGTCCAGATCAGAAGCATTGACGATCAAATGGTTCAGATTAATCACATCGGTTTGGTCGGCCTCGACATCGGCGACCATCGTCCAGCGGCGAGAAGTCGAGGGTGGCAACGGCAATAATGCATTGACGAGATAGGCGCCCCGCTGACCGCGAATCTCGCTTTCGCCATTAAGCTCGTGCCCGCTGCGAAAGCGGTTCAACTGGTTGTCGCTGAGCAGCACGATGGGCCGGCTCAATCCGGTGTGCCAAACCGTGGTGGACCGCAATCCCTCGCTGGGTTCGGCGCGATCGGTGGGAATCGAACTCAGGTAATAAACGGCCAAGCCACTGCCATGGAGCAATTCACTTTTCTTGTAGGCATCGCAAAGGTTGCTGTATCGCAATTGAAAATTTTGCTCGACGCCCGCCGGCAACAGGTTTTGCAATCCGTCCAACACTTCGATATCCCGCGCGTGCATACCGGTGTTGGTGATTTCACAGCGCCGAATAAAACCAAAACGATGGCCGAACGTCCACTGGTAGCGAAAGGCGAGGTTCAACGTGCGATTCTCTTCCTCGAACCAGATTTTGTTGCCCAACGGACTTTTGAACACGTTGCGTTGAATGACAAAATGCTCGTGGGTGCACGTGGCAAAAGGTTCCCAGACGTGCATCTGATCGGCGCTGACGCGAACCAGCAGTACCGTTTTGGAGCCGGTGAATTCGGCCATGTCACTGAGTTTGTCGGCCGAATAATAAGGGAACAGCGCATGATTGGCGTTGCGCCGACCCGCTGTCAGAGCGCCGCGACTGGAGATAAACATCCAATGGTCGCCGGAACTGACGAGGCTCATGAAGAACTCCGGCATCTGATCAACGCCGCTGATCTTGTAGAACATCTCGCCGTCGATTTCGACCAGCGCGCTTGGTTCTGAATGTTTTTGAATATTCTCGATCATCGCCATGCTAACTACGATTCTGTTTGAGTTCGGATATTCTCTGTGTCTCGAGAGCTTTGGCTTTTTCGCTCGTGTAGGTCGCTTTCAATTTGCTTTATCTTGCGTTCATCGATGTTGTAAAAAAGCAAGGCCATCGCCGCGAACACTAAAAACGCTGCCGGAATCACACTCATCATCAAACAGATGCCGTTAATCGTGGACTCGGATTGGACTCGGTCAACGCCATTTTCTGGCGGTTGAAACGCGTACCATTGCAACAACCATCCCGACAAGGCCGCCCCAATGGCGCATCCCAGCTTTTGCGAAAACGTCGCCGCCGAAAAAACCAATCCGGTGGCGCGACGGTGATTCAACCATTCGGAGTAATCGGCTACGTCGGCGTACATGGCCCACAACAACACGGGACTCGGGCCACTGATAAACGCCCCCACGATGTAGAGTACGTACATCCAAGTCACTTGGTGGGGTTCCAAGAAGATAAAGGCGGCCGTGCAGATTGCCGTTCCGATATTCATGCCGATCATCAATGTTTTTTTGCCGAAAATCTGGGTCAAAAATCTCGTCAACAGCATGCCCGCGATGCCGGCCACCGTGCCGGCGACCAAGAAGCCACCGAACGACTGGTCGACGTAATAAACAAAATAAAATGCGATCGTGCCGCCCCGCACAAACGCGGCCATCAACTGGAATAACCCAAAGGCAAACAACACCAGCCAGGGCCGATTGCGAATCAAATCGGATACATCACGGCGAAACGATGTGCGCTGATGAGCGTCCGGTTGGACCCGCTCTTTGGTCGTCGCAAAGCAAATCAAAAACAGAATGACCGCCGCCACGGAATAAACGACCATCGTCCAGAAAAACCCAGTCTGCTGATCGACCACCGTCGTTTCCACGCCATCGACCACCGCCGTTTTCGTGCCGCCGAAATACTCAACCAGTGTTTCCGTATATCGCTGGACTATAATGCCACCGATGAACGCGGCCACAAATCGATAGGTGGAAACACTGGTTCGTTCGATCGAACTCGGCGAAATCACGCCCATCAGGGCGCCGTAGGGAATGTTGACGGCCGTATACGCCATGAAAACCAATGTATAGGTGATATAGGCGTATACGATTTTGCCACGGTCACTGAGATCCGGAGTGTAAAACGCCAGAATTCCGGTAACCGCAAAGGGAACGCACATCCACAACAGATACGGCCGAAACCGACCCCAACTCGTTTTGGTTCGGTCGGCGACGAATCCGATCAGCGGGTCATTGATCGCATCCCACAATTTGGTGATCAAGAACATGGTCCCGGCAACGCCGGGCGCGATACCAAATACGTTGGTATAGAAATACGTTTGAAAAAATTCAAACAGCTTCCAATAAAGATTGGAGGCCATGTCGCCCAAGCCATATCCGACTTTTTCCCTGACGGACAATCTGGCATTTACGGTATCGGGACTTGGCGCAATCATGTCGTAGTGCAATGGGTACGGACCGCGGGCGCAGGGATTGCCGCCGAACGTCTTATATGGATCAACAGCAAGTGCCCATGCGGATTACCCGCGCCCGAAAAAGCAACTCCGGCATCTTTCGGGTCGGCTCGCATGACCACACGACGCGGTACATGGGTTAGTTTATCGACCGCCCACGACATCACGCGTGTCGGGGACTGATGTTGCAACCGTACCAACAGTGTCCTTGAACAACCGATCGTACTCAGCGTCATCGACTTCACGTGCCGGCGCCGCCGTAAAGGCCACCATCCGCATGCCGTCGACGCCGGCTTGTTCAAAGACAATCGGCGCGACCACACCACGCATACTGCCTTGGACCCCGTATTTGATGTTGAACGGTAGTCCGTCACGATCACTTTTGAACAATTCGTCGATGGCCGACGAGTCGATTCCCATCCGCGTCAACGTGACGGAATCGAGTTCGAGTATGAACTTTCGGAATGCCGCTTCGTCGGCCGGGCCGATCCAATTATGTTTGGCTTGATAGAACGTGTAGAGATTGGAAAGCCGTTGCAAATTCGATTTGTTCGCATCGGCAATCAACGAATCCATACTGGGACCACGTCCACAGCCGATCACCAACAAGGTGGCCACCAGAAGAATCACCGACCGGGCAAGAACTTGATTTTGCAGATGACCTGTCATACCACACACCTTGTCCAATTTTGTCCAATTTTGGAAATCGTCTACTTGGCAATCCACGCTCGGCTGGCAGCCGAACAAAACTCTACACGTCCCATCACCAAACGAAACCGGCATCCCGGCATCCAATTAAAAATCTTCAGCACTGATGATGGTACCATCGGAACGTTTTCCAAGCTGGTCCAAGAGAACCAGGTCGATGGTTCGATTGATGGTTCGCGTGGCACCGTCGCCAAATACTCCGTTGATGACCGCCGGATGGGCCGAGCCAAATCCAAACTCGGTTTTGGCTCCGGTGGAGTTGGTGTAGGGCCAATCGGGCCGTTCCTCGGAATCCCCCAGCAAGCCGACTTCGGGACTACCTACGGTACCGTCGTCCAGCGGAGCGACCATTCGCATCGTGGGCCAGTCCGCCCCGTGATAGTAACCCATCAATTCCCACCACCATTCGTTGGCGTTACCGGCAGAATTGACCGTCCAGTGTTCCACGGGAACGGCCTTCTCCATGATCATTACCGTATTGGAACTGCCATCGGTGATGCTTTTGAAACCAATCTTGTTCATCTTGTATTCCGTTCCAGTGGCCAAATTGACATGGCCGCCGCGACCGATGATTCCCGTCCAGACAAATTGTTCTTCTGTCGGATTCAAGTCCTGGCCCAGACTCCAGGCAAAGCCCCAGCCGACCGTGCTATTCCAGCTGCCGATGACGCCCGCGTAGTCACCGAGTGCCACTGGGAAGACGCCCCACCAGCTGCCAAATCGCCCGCCCCGCGAAGGACAGTTAAACGTCGCGACCGGCGTTTCGATCATTCGCGGATCTCCACCGTCCCAGCCCAGATTGCGTTGTTTGTAGATGGCGTCCTGCTCAATGTACGGCAAAATCTGATACATCCATCCCGCACTTTCGTATCCGTGCAGGGGACCCGTTGATTCGTACCAGTATTCTTCCGCCGCTCCGCCGGCCGTGGGAAATTTCCGATTCGACGATTCAAAATTATGGCAGGCTAATCCGATTTGGCGGAGATTGTTCAAACACTCGGTGCGACGCGCGGCTTCGCGAACCGATTGCACGGCGGGCATCAACAGACCCATCAAAATACCGATGATGGCAATGACCACGAGCAGTTCGATGAGGGTGAAGGCAGCGCGCTTGGATTTCTGCAAGGTAACTTTCATTTTTCCGGCCTTTACAACAACGGAATTTTGAGTTGGGAACGGTTTCAAAAGTGGCTACATTTTCCACAGAAAAGCGGCGTTGTCAAGTAAATAAATTGACTTTTTTGAAACCGGTTTCATAATGGAAGGCAGCTTCGGTGCAGGCCGCCAGCCTGCCATGACCCACGATGGGTGGCTTTTCACGCGTACGGAGGTTCGTCACACCAATGCAACCGACCAAAAAAATTACCATTCAGGACATCGCCGAATCCGCCCGGGTGTCCAAAAGCACCGTCTCCCGCGTTCTCAACGACAGTGCCCTGGTCAACGAATCCAAACGAAAAGCGGTGTTGGCGGCGATTCGTCGCCTCAACTACCAGCCCAATGCGTTTGCCCGCAGTCTGGCCGGTGGCCGCTCGATGACGATTGGCGTCGTCACCCAGAACATAGGTAGTCCGTTTTATGATTCGGTGACCCAGGGCATCATTGCCCGACTTTCCGGCTCGAATTATTCGCCGATTTTTGTCGATGGCCAATGGGACCAGAAAATCGAAACGGCGGGGATTCGCACCCTGTTGGATCGCAATGTCGATGGACTCATCCTGGTGGGTGGATTCACGGACGTACCGACATTTGATCAGCTGAGTTCCACGACGCCGACCGTGGTCGTGGCGCGCGAGTTGGTGGGACGCGCTGAACATTGTATTTATTTAGATAACGTTCAAGCCGGTTACGATGCGACGAAATTCCTGATCGATGCCGGTCATCGCAAAATCGCCCACATCACCGGCATCAAAGATCATCAAGACGCCGCCCGTCGCTACGCCGGATACAAACAAGCGCTGGCAGACGCCAACATTGAATTTGACCCGGACCTGGTCGTCGAGGGAAACTTCGTTAGTCAGTCCGGTGTGCTGGGCGTTGAAACGTTGTTGTTGCGGGGCCTTTCTTGCACGGCCATTTTTGCCGCCAACGACGAAATGGCGTTCGGCGCGCGGCTGGCACTTTACCGGCGCGGCATTCGCGTGCCGGAGGATGTATCCATTTTCGGATTCGATAATCAACCGCACTCGGCATATATGACACCGCCATTAACGACCATCGCCCAGCCAGCCGCACTGATGGGCGAATCGGCAGCCGAAATGCTGCTGGGAATTTTGCAAGGAAATCCGACCGAGCAGACAGCACTGAAAGCTGAACTGGTAATTCGCGAGTCGGTCGCTCACATCCGCTAAGTGTTCGCTGGCCGCAATCCGCCGTTTTTTGGTTGGCCCGGCGTCCGATGAGTTGAAACCGGACGTATCGATGCGGTAGTTTAGAACCCTTCGGTCCCATCCCCGTCTGAACACCGGCCATCCAAACCATGAACGTTGAATTCTGGGGCGCTGCGCAAACGGTCACCGGTTCCAAGCATCTGATCCATTTTCAGGGACATCAGCTGCTGTTGGATTGTGGCCTCTATCAAGGACGCCGCAAGGAAGCGTTCCGGCAGAATCGCGACATGCCGTTTGACGCTGCCAAAGTCGATGCCGTGGTGCTGTCCCACGCGCACGTGGACCACAGCGGCAATCTGCCTTCGCTGGTCCGCAGTGGATTCACCGGTCAGATTCACGCCACGTCGGCCACCCGCGACCTGTCGGTGCACATGTTGTTGGACGCTGCCAAAATCCAGGAATCGGATGTCGAATACGTCAATCGCAAACGCGTCAAAAAAGGACAGACGCCGTTTGAGCCATTGTACGTCCAGGACGACGCGATTCAGACAATTGAAAAAATGCGGTGCCAGGATTTCGGTCAGCCGTTTGAGCCGATCCCCGGCGTGACCTGCTGCTTTTATTTTGCCGGCCACATGCTGGGCGCGGCGATCGTTGAATTGCAGTTTCGACCGGACGGCGGCAAGCCATTTAAGTTGGTGTTCAGCGGAGATCTGGGGAGATTGGAAGTGCCGATTCTCAAAAACCCGCAGATTGTGGCTGACGCCGATTATTTGATCATGGAGGCCACCTACGGCGACCGCCGTCACCAGTCCGGCGGCGACCCGGATGCCATGTTGGAACAGGTGGCGCGAGAAATTTATGAATCCAACGGCAAGCTGATCATTCCCGCTTTTTCGGTGGGTCGCACCCAGGAATTGATTTACCGGCTGAACAAATTGTTTGAGGCGGGCAAGTTACCGCCCGTCCAGGTGTTCGTTGACAGCCCGTTGGCGGTCAATGCCACCACCGTGTTTCGCGAGCATGTGGAATGTTTGAATCGAAAATTTGTCAAGCAGTTGTTAAGCGAGGACGACCAGGACCCGCTGGGGTTTCGCGATCTGCATTACATACGCAAAGTTGCCCATTCAAAACAGCTGAACGTGTATGACAAGCCCTGCATCATCATCAGCGCTTCGGGCATGTGCGAAGGCGGCCGCGTGTTGCATCATTTGAAAAACAATATTGAAAAACCCAACACGACGATATTGTTTTCCGGTTACCAGGCGCCTTATACCCTGGGCCGCCGCATCCTCGACGGAGAAAAGAAAGTCAACATTTATGGCGATCCGTACCACGTCAACGCACGCGTTTTGAAGTTGGAGGCCTCCAGCGGGCACGCTGATCAGACCGGTTTGCTAGAATGGGCGAAAGACATCGCCACCGCCGGTGACTTGAAAAACGTGGCCCTGGTGCATTGCGAACTCGAGGCGGCTCAAGCATTCAAACAGCAATTGCAGGCGGCTGGGATTGCCAACGTAATGATCCCAGCGCGGGGAGAATCCATGGAACTGGCGTACTCGGTAGTCGGTTAGCCGATTGCAGCTGCGTGTCGTCCAGACGTTCCTTTAGTCATTTCAAAAGAGCAAACTGCCATGAATATCGAAGTGCATGCAAAACGGTTGTGGTTTGTTTATTTGGTGTTGCTGTGCGGTGGGGCCGGCCTGGAAAATGCCATGGCCCAACAACCGCAGGAACAACCGGACACGGCCCGGCCTGTGGTTGAGGCGGAATTGGGCCAGACCCGCAATGTCCATCGATGCGGGAATCTGTTTCTGGCCGGCCAGTTTATCGTTGAAGATCTCGAC
>JBFILF010000009.1:0-26557 GCA_041599835.1 Pirellulaceae bacterium | reverse complement strand
GGATTGCGGATCGATTTTCCAGACGGCTCCGGACTCGAACGCCAAAACGATTTCACCGTTGCGAAGCTGCGGATCGCCCACCAACTTGTCGGCCGGCAACCGGGCCGTCCACATTTGTTCCAATTGGAGGTCATAGCAGACCACGTCACCGGTATCCAGCGCCACAAGCACTCGCTCGTCGATGGGCAACGGGCCGGCCACGTAACCTCCAGGCAATTCGACTTGGCGCGCGATTTCGATTTTGTTTCCAACCGGAATGGCAATCAGTTTGTCCTGCAGATTTTCCCGACAAACGGCCAAGATCGTATCACCGACGCGGACCAGTTCCGAATGGACATTGCCAGGGAATTGATACTCGTCAACGCGTTGCAGCGCTTTTTCACCATCGGCGGCCACCAGGTAAAACACGCCCGCTTGATTTGCAATCACAAACCGTTCGCCGTCCTCGATCACCGCCGGCATCCGCCACAGCACGTCGACGTTGGGTTCGAGCGGTGGTTGGAACGGCGCGCCGATTGGCTGGCCGTTGCGGGGATTGATGCGAATCACCTGGCCGCGGCGCGAAGCCACCAGCAACGTATTGCCAAAGGCGATGGGGCGGCAACTGGGTTGATCGGCCGGCGGCATCAGGTTGGACAACTTATTGGGCGGGCTCAAATTGCCATCCAATGACAAGATATTGCTGCGGTCCAGCGGGCCCGTCACAACGTAACGAGACGGGTCGAGCGTCACGATTTGTTCAAACACCAAATTCTGGGCCACGGTGCTGCCGCGCGACACCGGTTGGTCCGTCACCCCGCGCTCCAGCGTGGGCGAATCCACATCAAACACGTCCCCTTGCGACGAGACGACCATCACCGAATCGCCAAACTCAATCGGCGGTCCGGCCAGCGGTGCGGCAAAATCGGTGCGCCATTTTTCTTCCAGGCTGGTGGAGTCGACGGCGGCGATGGAAATCAATGCGGACGAATTGCGCTGGCGAACTTCAAATAGGTTTTCGCCGATTTTGGTCAACGGAGCCAGAAAGGTATCCAGGTTGTTGGCAATCTGCTGGCGATCGAAATTGCCTTCGGCTTTTTTGATGCGGTAGCGCCTCAACCCTGCGCCCGCCGTCCACAATTGACCTTCAGCGGCCAGCAAGTAATGACGCGTCTGACGCTCCCTGGAGAACTGGGCGGATACCACGTCGCTGACCGGTTTGTCTTCACTGGCCAGGTTGACTTCGAGCATGCGCAAGTCACCCGAATCCGACATCACCAGGCCCCATCGCGAATAGCGGACAAACGGCGTATTGACCTGGCCATCGAGTCGCAACGGTGACTGAGCCTGGACGAGTTTCAGGCCGTTTTCAGTCGGTTTGATAACGTGCAATCGGCAATAATTCGGTCCGTTTTCGGCGACGATGATATGGCCCGACAAGACAAGCGGCGGCACGGTTACGGAATCCGGTCGGTGGCCCACGTAAAAGACTTCGCGACAGGTCATGGATTCCGAGGAAATTACGTAGAGATTGCCATTACGACCCAGCTGGTAAATAAATGGATCCTTGTCGTGAATCACACCGGACACCGACGCCTGTTGCGGGATTTGCGCTGCCCTGTTCGACGAACCATCGGCCGGATCGATTTGCAAGACTTTGCCGGTGACCGTCGTGACATTGATCATTCCGCCTTCGATGATCGGTTCGTTGAATGGTTCACCCATCGACACTTGCCATTTCACCCCCCCGTCGGCCGAGCTGATCCGCATGATTTGATTCAACCTTTGATCTTCGGCGATGACATCACCCCGAAACGGCTCGTCCAGCCAGGCCGGCGCCATTTTTGTTTCGGCACCGACAAAATGTCGCCAGATAATTTGCCCATCGGCGGCCCGGATACCCCACAAAGCGCCTTTGACCAGATAAACCAACATTTCATCGGACAGCCCCGGCAGTGAAGCGGACCCGGATTTGGTGGCGACGACCACCGTGGACTTGATGGGCGTCGTCACGTCGTCGGCGATGGTCGTTTGGAAATCGATGGTTTTGACCAAGTCCGCTTCCCGGTCACTGATTGCCGCCATCGCCTGGCGAAGCGGTTGACGGATCTTTAGTTCGGGGTATTTGGCCAGCAAGGCGAAATATCGTTCGAAGGCGGTCTTGGTTTGACCATCGGCCGTCAATTGTGTGACTTCGTCCAGCGCTTCGGTATAGTCCATCTCCATTTGAATCTGGCGTTCGATAATGGAGACGTTATTTAGAAAGTTGGTCATCACGTCCGACACGCCGGGTTTTCGCAACTGGCTGCCCGGCACGTAGGCGGAATTGTCGATTTGCTCTTTCATCTCCAGCGCCTTGGCCAGCAGCTGTCGTTTTTGTTCAATTTCGTTGGCTTCGATAGCATCGCGGGTAAATCCCAGGGCGGTACCGGGCAAGATCACCGACAACTCGTCGCGGATTTCTTCAAATCGTTCCGGCGCATCGTAATCCTCCAATTCCGTTTGCAAACGCGGTAGCACGGTTTTGACGCGTTCCAGTGCCGTATCCCAGCTGCGCGAATCGTAAGGGATCCGCAGTTCACAGTTGGCAATTAATACCTTGGCGGTTGGCGCCCGTTGCTCGTTGGGATAGGCCGAAACAAAATCAACAAACTTTTCGATCGCCGACTGGTAGCGCTGTTCCGTGAATTCTGTGTTGGCCATGGCCCACATTTTTTCGGCGTCGGTTTTGAACAGCGTGTACCACAAGATGATGCCGACAATCACCAGCATGCCGAGCAGTCCAAAGCCGATAAATAACCACTTGGATTCCCATTGATTCTGGATCGTGCGCTTGCCCACAAACCCGGGGGTGTCTTCGTCCACATGCGCGGCTTGATCGTAGCTCAGCGTATCGAATTCTGTGGCCAGCGGATCGGCCAGTGGTTGTTCCCCGTACGCCGCCGCAGCTTCCAGTTCCGGCGCCGGCACACCGCCCGGCATGGTCATTTCGTGTTCCACTTCGACTACTTCGACGTCTTGACCGGGAATGACGATATCTTCCAGCGGCGCCAGGTCGGTGCGAGTCGATTCGGGCCGCCGTGGCGGCGGTTGCTGAAACTCCTGCAGGTCTTTCAATAGCTCGCTCGTGTCGTGTGCCTGTTCGGCCGGCACGGCGATTTCCAGGTCGTCTTCCGGTTTGCTACTGCCCTCGAACAAGACGTTTGCCTGGTATTTGCTGAGATAGCCTTTATCGATCAAGTATTTGGCCACCGATTTGGCCGAGACCTTCTTTTCCGTCTTGTCGATTTTGAGATGCAGCTTTTCGATAATGTCAGCGCTGACGAGATGTCGTTCCTCCAGCACTTTCAGGAATTCTTGAGTATTCATTCTGTCGTTGGATCGATCGTTTGCGGTTACTGCTTCGCGGCGAGTTGAGTCTAAAAATCCTGTTCGGATAAACGAATCACGATATCAAACAAGCTATTATCGATGCCGGCATCCCAGGCGGTGACGACCTTTTCGTTAGTCGCATCGCCATGCGCGGTGATGATCAGTTTTTTGGCATCCGTGGAACGAACCATGTCGCGCAGCCGAACCCGCATTTCCTGGTCGCTGGGGGCCTCGATTTCCTCCACGTCCTTGGAGGTCAGTCGATACGTGTTGAATTGATCGATGATGATTTCCACGTATTGCGGATCATCCTTTTCGTCTTCGACCACATTGGTCGAGGGGTCGTCGGAGGCCATCGGTGGTTGCTGAATGGATTTTTGCAGGGTGAAGGAGGCCGTCACCATGAAAAAGATCAATAGCAAAAAGGTCACGTCGACCATGGGCGTCATATCGAGTTCATCTTCGATCACACCCTTGCTGCCAAAATCGACTTCCGGTTCGTACTCCTCTTCTTCTTCGAAACCGCGCCACTCGGATCCAGACCGCGGTTCGGCGGCCCGCCGCGAATCTCGCGGGCTGGGAGTGGCGGTCGGCGGCGTACTGGCCAGCGGCGCTTTGTCATCGTGTCGCCGCCCGATTTCTCCAGTAGGCGCGCTCAGATCAAAACCGGAATCTTCGGTTTGAGCGTCGGCTGTGTTTTCGTCGTTCATAAGTATCCTATGGGGGATGGGCCCCCGGCGTGCCTAGCCTGCCGGTGTCAATCGTCGTGCCGACTCAGGTGCCGCGGGGGCCGCGGCAATCCGTCGGACGACGGGTCAACGCAACTGGGGTTGGATTCGGTTACCTCGGAAAACTTGTGGCAAAACGGGCAGCGGATCCGCCGGCCGACGACGAACGCCGTGACGAAGTGAAATTGTTCGCAGTGGGGGCATTGCCAGGGAATCGAATTCAAACCGGCTCGTTACTCCTCTTCTATTCCTATATTAATCACTTGCCCTTCTTCCAAATGTCGACTCACGGCGCGTTTGACCACGTCCATGTGGCGATATTTGACTTTTCGTTCACCCTTAATGATGACCGTTGTCTTCAAGGGATCATCCCGCATTTGCTGCTGCACGTATTCGGCAATTTGGTCTTCAATGTCCTCGATCGCCCCACCGCATAGGGCCTCGGGTTTTTTGGCCTTGCCCAGATAGACCGCCGGCTCGTCGGTATCGGAGGCCACCACGACGACGATCACCGCCGTTCGATCCTGCACGTTTTCCCCGTAACGGGCCCGGGGCATGTCCACCGCTGTGGTGGGGTCCATCTTGGAAACCACGATGAAAAAGGCCAGCAGCAAAAAGGTGATGTCGATCATCGGGGTGATATCCAGATCGCCCTCGTCGCTGCGTCGCAAACGCGACGGCAATTCAATTCGGGATTCCTGCCGATCATCAACCATTCATTTACCCAACCTGCTTCCCCGGCAGTTTGACGTGACGCACGCCGGTTGGCCTCTCATCGCGCATGCATCACTTGGGATGCCGGATCAATGCCTCGCGAAAAATCTCCAGAAACTGATTCAATCCGTACGACACAAGATCCTTCATTTTTTCAATTTGTACGTTGATGAACGCCGTGCTCAACACGAGCGGAATGGCAATCGCCAGACCGCAGGCGGTTGTGATAAGAGCAAACATGATGTCGTTGGCCAACTTTGAGGGATCGGGCGCCTGGCCCGGAACCGCCAGTTTTTGAAAGGCCGCCATCATACCCATCACCGTTCCCAACAACCCGACCATCGGGGCAGCCTTGATGATGGTGTACACCCAGCTCAGCCGGTTTTCCAGGTCGGCCAATACGTCGCGCTGGAACCGGTCGGTCACCAACTGCTTGATTTTGGCGTATCCCAGCGAGCGGTTGTCGACGGCCAATTGGCTGAGCTGGCACATCGCGCGTCGATCGTCCGAGCAGATTTCACTCGCCAGCTCGTACTCGCCTTTGCTCAACGGCTCCTCGATCGCCTCCAAAAAAATGGATTGTTGTTCCTCGTCGGAGAAGCGTTTCTGTTTGACTCTGGCCCACACCATGACCACGCAAAACGTGCCCCACAGGGCGATCAGAAACAGCACGAAATAAATGACGTATCCAAGAGCTGCAAACATGCGACGTTACTCAATTACACACTAAACAATCTGACGGTAAAGAATTGCACAGAATACTTAATAAAAGTGGCGTTTTCCAGTAAAGTTCCGGTCGTTAACCGCCGCATTGAAGGGGTCCGGCGGAAATGGCAATGATCATTGCCCAATCCGCGATGCGCGGTTGTCAACCATTGCCGCTCCCCCAATCCGCCAACCTCTAATTAATTTGGTTTTGGCCGATACGTAATATTCTCGACGTAAAACTCATATCCCGAGCCAGCCGGCCGCACGCGAAAGATCGTTTGTTTGACCTCCGACAGGCTCCTGCCCTCGCGGACGTAGACCGCTTGTTCCAGTTGTCTCAACGTGGCGCGGACTGGTTCTTCGTAAAACTGAACGACTAACTTGTTTCGACTATCAATGCCGGACTGCACCACTTTGTTGGTATCCCAGCGGCGCAGGCGATTTCGCGTGTTCATGAAATACAACCGCTTTTCATTTTCCCGGTCGCCGACAATAAATCGGGGTGAAGTCGACAACAAATCGTCCACGTAGTGGATTTGGTTGCTCAATTGGCTGACCGCACCCATCGTGACGCCAAAGGAATCAAGGATCGTCATGTACTCGATCATCGTGCCAGCCGCGTATTCGATTTTCCAGCGTTTCGATTCGGGAATGATGTTCGCATTGCCCGTTCCGGGTCCTTTGCTTCGACGGTCGCCCAGTCCGGGTCCCCGCCCCATCAAGGGTGCATTGCCGTCGATTTTCTCCAGTTGAGCTTTGACGGTGGAAACGGCGTCGGTCACCGCCTCCAAAGCATCGGCCAATTGCGGCTTTTCAATTTCCGGGAACTCTTCGACCCCCGGCTCTTGCCAATCGTCGGCCACGCCTTCGGGACGGTTGTCGTTGCCGGCCATGTGTTCCATCATCGGCGGTTGGACCCGCGAACGGAAATCCACCACCATGGTCAACCAGATCATGAACATGATGAACACAAGAAACCCGATCACCACGACCAGCGCGACCAGCAAGGCGGACAAACGATCGTAAGACGATGGTTTGGTTTCGACCGTCAAATCAAGATGGTGCTGTGGTTGAGTTGCCGTGCTCATTACATTTCACCTTACTAGGTAAAAGCCCCCTGGGACATTTTCCTGTTGTCTGGCCTCCGTTATTGTTCCAGCAAATCCGCTCCAGGGCGAACGTGCCGGTACCATTCCGTCCATTTCTGGCTGAGCGCCTTGATTTCAGTCTCAGTGGGATCATCTGAGATTTCAAAGCCGGAGGTTTTGCGGCTGACAAACTTCAACGCGTCGTTAGCAGCGATCGCTACCCGCGGATCGGGATCGGTCAAAGCAAACAACAAGGCCGGAACGCTATCCAAATCTCGCAGGTTGCCCAGAAATCTGACCGCGGCCAGCCGGGCATGGAAATTACTGTGCTTGACCAGCATGCGCATCTTTGCTTTTTGTTCGCTGCGCGACGTTTCGTCACCGTCGAGGTTCAGTTGTTCAAATGACTCTTTGAGGTTGGCCAATTCGTCGTTGTCCGGGTTTTCCATGAGTTCTAGAAAATCCCGCACACTTCGCTCGGCACTACTAATGATCTCGCCTTGCTTCTCACGCAAAATGGTGTCTTTGGGAAAACCTTCGCCGCCGTTGAGCAGGCCGCGGGCGCGATCATTGATGGTAATTTGCATGCTGCGAGTCAGAAACAGAATGCCAAAAGCCGTCTTTACAGCGTCCGAAACATCACCCGCTTCGCCGGGAAAATTACCGGCCGACGTTTGAATCCTTTTCAAATGCCTGACGCCGCGATCGTACCAGTCTTCCAGACCCGGCAGATCGCCGTCCACGTATTCATGCAAACTGGCGTACCGCTCAAAGCCGTACATGTAATACATGTTGTATTTGTCGGGATCGACCCGGAAGTTTTGCCGGAACCAGCGATTGCCCTCGCTCATCGATTGGCGCATGGCGGCGGTGTCAAAGGATACCAGTGCCCGCCGCTGCTGGGCCGTCGTGGTTTGCTGGTCCGATTGATTGGTAATGTCCTGCACGGATGGCGGCAAATCGAATTCTTCGTCACGCGTGCGTTTGGCCAACATTCCCTGCGACGACCGGTCGGTGAGTTTCAACGCATCGGCAAACAGGTAGACGGCACCCAGCCCCGCAGCGACCAGCGAATGCCGGACGTCTCGATCGGGCCCGCGGGACGTCGGCATGATGCCGGCCGGGACCTGGTAAATCCAACCGCCGCCTTGTTGTTGCGTTTCGATGAGCCATTGCAATCCACGCTTGGAAACATTCGGGCTCACCTTGAATCCGTTTTGTTCGGCCAGCCACAAAGCCAGCGCGATGTATTGCATCTGGGACGTATCACCGGCGGTGGGGTATTGCCGATATCCCCATGCTCCGCTTCGTTGTTGTCGTTCCACAATGTGGTCGAGCAAAATTTCAATTTGCTCCTTGTGTTCCTCCGGGTCCAGCTCCAACAAAAATACCGCCGCCAAGGCGCTGGCATACATCTTGCTGAAGTCCGAGGAATTTCGCAGACGGCCCTCGGTACAGGCGGTCTCGATCGCTTGCAACGCTGCCTCGATTAGCGGGTGCTCCTTGGGCCGGGGCGATCGCAGGATATTGGCCTTGTAGGCCGCCATGCCCATCATCACGCGGTTGCCGATCAGACCCGACGGATTCTCTATCATGTAATTGAGACCCTTTTCAATCATCTCCTGCACGACCGGGTGCTCGGGGTCGTATTCAATTTGCGCCGCGGAATGCGTCGGCACGATCAGCGCGATAGCGACGGGCGCACACACCAGGCAGGACCAAACGATCTGGCGAATCGAAGCCCGACAAATGGCGTAGCGTCGGGCCGCACAATCAAAGTTCGGATGGGCGCCAAGCATTGGCAGATTTCCCTTTCGTCTGTTGCTTCTGAACATTCCGAGTGTACACCGCCAGCAGCTGGAACCGCGAGTGTACAACCGTCATTTTGGTGGCAGCGGCGTGAACAGAGACGAGAGGAAACGATATTCGGATCGTACTGCACACCTAAACGGTTGTCAATTTATTTGGATAACCCCGTTTACCGATGGGGCACGTCTTACGGGCCTTGGCCCGAGGAATCAACGCGTTGGTCCAGCCCGGCATGCGCGGCGACTTCGAATTGACAATTTCCGTCATTTGACGGTACGATTCGCGTTCTCCGGGTCACTGACGCGGTCGGGTCGGGTAGCTCAGTTGGTAGAGCAACGGACTGAAAATCCGTGTGTCGGCGGTTCGATCCCGCCCCCGACCACTGACTGGGACAGGATCTCAGCCACCGACAGGTGCAGCGGACTCGACGCGGGCCCGCCGCCTGGCCACCGCCCGCTTGACCAGCTCGTCCACCACCACGCCTACCAGAATCGTCGCGCCGACGATGACCATTTCCAGTTGGGTGGGAATGCCCACCAGTGGTGCCGCATTGATCAACGCTCGCATCACCGACGCGCCGAGAATCACGCCCAGGATGGAACCTTCGCCGCCGCGCAAACTGCAACCGCCCAACACGGCTGCCGCAATCGCGTACAGTTCAGAGAAATTTCCCATCGACGAGGGCTCTGCGGTATTGGCGTCCAGCGCAAATAGTATTCCGCCCACGCCCGAAAAAAATGCGCAGATCACATAAGCCGCGATCACCATGCGGTCGGTGTTGATGCCGCTGAACCGGGCGGCCTGTTCGTTGTGGCCCAGCGCGAACAGGTAGCGGCCATAAATCGTGTGATTCAAAAACAGGTGCGCGACTAATCCCAGTCCCAGCATGAAGAAAAACGGCGTTTGCACCTTGGTTTGAACCAGCGGCGTTTGGCCCGCCAACAAAAAAATTGCCGCCGTGGCCACGACCAGCAACGGGCCATTACCCCGATCCCCACACAAGCGGCGAGTCCCGCCGGCAAACCAACCCACCATTCCAAACAAACAGGCCAACGCCGCCAATACCATCGTCATCCGCAGCCGCGTGTCCCACGCCGGATCGTGCAGCCAATACCCCGAGCCTTCGGGCTGAGGCTGATACCAGATGTTGGTCGCCCACCGCACCGCGAAATAGGCCAACACCATTCCGATCAGCGGCACCAGCAATCGCCACTTGGGGGGTGGGCGTACGCCTAAGTTGCCGGTGCCGAGTTTTGACAGGTCGCGGTCGGTTTGTCGCCGGGCCAACACGATCGCGATGGCTAACCAAAGGCAACCCGGCCCAATCATCCAGAATCCGACCCGCTGCATGATGGCGGCCGGACGCTTTTGATCCTCTCGTTCGACGTTGACGGACCAGGTAGAGATGGATTGGCCGAATACCCGCGCGATCTCCGCTCCGGGTTCAATCTCGTAACCCCGCCAAAATCGCGAGGAGCCGATGACGGCCAGTGACACGCCGACGACCAATAACGCTGCGGAAGTGCTCCATTGCAGCGTTCGCCCGCGGCCCCACAATTGGCGGATCATTCGCACAACTGCCCACAGAGTCGCGATCAAACCGGCAATTGCCAGCAGGGTGGCAAACGTACAGGGTTTGCCGACGGCCAGCAACGACAGTGTATTGGTATATTCGTCACCAAATCCCTGGGTGCGGTCGCCCGTCATATTTCGAGTGACACCCCGGTAAATCATCAAACCGCACAACGTGACGATAAACGGCTGCAGCTTCAATTTGGTGATCAACAGGCCATGGGCCAGCCCCAAATGCAAGGCAATCACCAGGCAAGCCACCGGGATGCACACCAAATTGAACCACGTGGGCAAGGGGACCACTGCCAAAATGCGGATGCATACGCCGGTCACCGCCGCAGCGATTGCCAGGCCAATTGGCAACCGCCAGGCAAACGTGGCTTGGGGTAAATCAAATTGCTGCCAACCGAATAGACTGATGCGGCCGGGGATCATTTTGATCACGGCCAAAAAGGCGGCCACGATCAGCAATTCCCAAAACAGAAACTGCAGCAAAAACCCGGCCGTCTCCGAGCCTGGTTGGTTGCCCATCGCCGCCAACATCATGGGCAAAGAGCATCCGATCAGCCCGATCATCGAACCGATGGAAAGATCGATGCCGGCAGTGATGATCGTGAACGCCGCTCCCATCCCGATGATCGCGTATAAGGAACTCCAGCGGATCAGGTTTTGCAGATTGAACGGGCCGGTGAATGTCTCAGTCAGCAGCGCCGCGGCCACGCATATGTAAATCAGCAACAACAACACGCCGGAAACATTACGCATGCTGCCCAGTACCTCCCAAATTGGCAAGTGTCGCACCGGTGGCAAGCTGCATGAGCGACTCCTCAGTCAATTCCTTTCGAGTCAGTTGGCCGGCCAAACGTCCGTCGTGCATAACCAGGCAACGGTCGCACATGCCGATGATTTCTTCCAATTCACTGGAAACAAACAGAATGGAAACGTCTTGCTGGGCCAGTTGATTGATCAGGGCGTAGATTTCTTGCTTGGCGCCTACGTCCACTCCCCGAGTCGGTTCGTCCAATAGCAACACCCGGGGCTGCAAGGTCAGCCATTTCCCCAACACAACTTTTTGCTGGTTTCCACCAGACAGATACTGCACCGTTTGCCGCAAAGCGGGCGTCTTGATCCGCAGGCGATCCACCATCGCCGTCGCCTGTTGTTGCTCGGCGTCAAAGTTCAAGAACCCGAAATGCCGGCGGTTTTGCCGCAGCGCCGAAAGGCTCAAATTGTGAGAGACGGCCATTTCAAGAATCAGCCCTTGTTGTTTGCGGTCCTCCGGCACCAGGGCCATGTGCGCCCGAATGGCGTCCTTGCCTGACCGGATGCTGACCTCCTGGCCGTCGACAAATATTTGCCCGCCCAGTTTGAAGTCGACACCGAACAGGGCGTTCAGCACTTCGCTGCGGCCGGCCCCCACGAGTCCCGCCATGCCAACGATTTCACCCGGCCACACGGACAAATCAATTTCGTGCCCCGGATGGGCACGGGTCCGCAAGCCTCGCACCTGTAAACCCGCGGGCTTGTCGAAATCGACTTGTCGCTGCTGCTCTGGACGGCCAAAAAATTGGGAAATCTGCCGCCCGACCATCAACTGAATCATGGCATCGTGGGTGATTTGCTCCCGTGATAACTCCCCGGCGTTTTTTCCATCCCGCAACACGACCACCCGATCGGCGACACGCTGGACTTCGGCCATGCGATGTGAAATGTAGACGATGCTGACGCCCTCGTTCTTTAACTGGTCGATCACGTTAAACAGTGCTTCAGATTCGCCCTGCGTCAGGCTGCTGGTGGGCTCGTCCATGATCAGAATTTTGGCGTTGATCGACAGCGCCTTGGCGATCTCGACCATCTGTTGGCGGCCGATGGGAAGCGTGCCGGCCAGCACGTCTGGATCGACGGTCATGCCGATCGCAGCCAGGTGACGGGCCGATTGCCGGCGAATTGACTCCTGGTTAATAAAGCTCAGGCGAGACGGTTCGCGCCCCAAATAAACGTTGGCGCCCACGGATAGATTGCCGCACAAGTTGAGTTCCTGATGGATTAATGCGATGCCCAGATCAAGGGCGTCGTGAACGCTGGCGATGGAGGCCGGCTGGTTGTCGAGCCGAATTTCACCATGGTCGGCGGTTTGCACCCCGGCGAGAATCTTCATCAACGTGCTTTTGCCGGCACCGTTTTCACCAATTACCGCCAGCACCTCGCCGCGTCCCAGTTCCAGGTCAACATCTTGCAAGGCAACCACGCCCGGAAATCGCTTGGTGATGCCGCGGACGACCAGCAGCGGATGGGATGGATTGGCGTGAGACGTCATCGACGCAAGTTTTCAACGGGCAATGGTCGGTTAAAAAACCGCCAGACTAATTGAATCGGGTCAATTTGTCAGCCTGCCGCCACAGATCCGATTGCCTCGCGCATCGCGCGTCGGAAAAGGCCGGCTGCGCCGCGACGGTTCATCGACCCGTATAAGTATCTGAAAAGCGGATCCGGCGGCGGGGGTTTAGCCGCGCTTTTTCAGGTTCTCGACATATTCCAGTCGATCACGCAGTTCCCGGCGAAACGCTTCCACATTTTCGGTCGTGATCATGCGGGCGGGAATGTCCAGGAACTTGTCGTCGGTCAGCACGGATTTGTCACCGCGTGCCAGTGCCGCCAACACACGGACGGACTCGAACCCATACCGGTACGGGTCCTGAACCACCGTGCCCACGCAATCCCCGTCAATGATCGCCTGCAAGGTGGTTTCATTTTCGTCAAAGCCGACGACTTTGACTTCGCCGAGCATGTCGGCCGATTTAAGTGCTTCCAGAATGAATGGCGGGTTGTATTCAAACAGCCCGACCATGCATTTCAGGTTCGGATATTTGACAATCGCACTTTCCGGTTGCGATTTCTTCCGCGAATCATTGAACTCGTCGACGAAGGTTTCCAGGATAGTGTATTGATCGTTGGTGATCCTGCGGCCGGGATTGTCGTAGCGGCTGGGATCGTGCGAGCGGCCCATGACTTCGTCGATCACGCCTTGCCGCCGCAGTTTGGCGTTATTCTGGTCCAGCGAACCGATGAAGATCACGACTTGTCCGCCATCCGGAATTGCCTGCTTGACCAGTTTGCCACACATACGCCCCGCGTCGTAATTGCTCATCCCGATGTAAAGCAGACGATTGGTATCGGGGGCGTCGGAGTCGTGCGTGATGTAATAACAGTTGTCGCCGATTTCATTCAGCATTGATTTTTGATTAGGCGGATCAATGGGGCTGATGGCGATCCCGTCCACGCCCTGGCTCAGCAATTCTTCGACCATGCGTTTTTGATTAGCCACCCGACCGCCATCGGACGGAGGCATCCGCACGAGAGCTTCGCAATCAAATTCGTTGGCTCCCGCGATCGCGCCCGCTTCGGCGATTGTCCAAAAATTAGCAATACCGTTGGTGACAAAGCCCACGCGTACTTTCTGTGAGTTGCCCTCGCCCGGCTGCGTGGCAGCACCCGCCGCAAGCAGCAACGTTACCATCAGGCAGATCGATCCGATCAAACGCATAATCTAACTCCCTAAAGCCGTTGATAAATAAATTCAATATTCTCGTTTGATTTTAGCGGACCAGCTTCCCGTCACAAGAAACCGGTGATTCACAGCAGGCAGGGACCGCCAGGCCATTCTGCCGGAAAGCGATTCCAAGTGACTTGGCGCGTATTTGTGGGCCAATACCATCGGTCGGACTTGATTTTCGACCAGCCTGACCTCCACTAAAATACTCACCCCAATTTCTGGTCCCAGGTCCTTAATTAAGAGGATGGACGTTCAAAACAGCCACAATCGGGTTGTGCTTTGACACGAAATGTAGCCATTGCTACAATTAATCGCCGTTAAGCGATGCGGCAGGTGGATAATACCGAAAGTGGCGAGCACAGAAGGGAAAACAGAGTTGTGGTTATGATCGTACGATGGTTGTGTGCCGCTTGCATCATGTTGGGGTGGCTGTTTTCCACCACCGAATCGGCAGCCCAGGGAACCCGCAAAGTCGCCGTGTGCAGCACCACCCAGATCGCCGATTTCACACGGCAAATCGTCGGCGACGATTGGGAAGTGCTGTGCGTGTTGCAACCGGGACAGGATCCACACACTTATGAAACGCGGACCGTCGACACGGAGATGGTGTCCCGTGCGGATTTGTGCCTGGAGAATGGCTGGCACTTGGAAGGCAACGAGTGGATGCGGAAACTTGCCAACAATGCGGGCAAGCGAATCGTGGCCTGCATTCAGGGAGTGCCGCCAATCCAGACTGGCGACAATTCCGGTCAGGTGCGCGATCCGCACGCCTGGTTCGCGCCGCGCAACGCGGCGATCTACGTGCGGAACATCCTGCAAGCGGTTAGCGAAGTCGATCCCGGCAACGCCCACCGTTTCAAGAACCGCGCGGAACTATACCTGAACCAGCTGGGTGCCCTGGATTTATGGATCAAGGGCCAGGTGGTGGAAATCCCGGCCAATCGGCGGGTGCTGGTAACCCACCATGACGCGTTTGCCTATTTCGCCAAAGAGTACGGATTCCAAGCCGTCAGTCCTGCCGGATGGACGACGGAGGAGCTGGCCGGGATTTCGCTCGAGCGCCGCCAGCAGGTCGTCAATTCGATACGCCAGTTTGGGGTGCGGTCCATTTTCGTCGAGACATCTCTGGACCAGCGGATGATCAACGAGATTGCTCGCGAAGCCGGCGTGGAAATCGGCGGCAGCCTGTTTTCCGATGCGATGGGGGGCCCGGGAACCGCCGGCGAAACGTACATTGGAATGATGCGCGAAAACGTACTGACGATCGTCGCAGGTCTTAAATAAAGGTCGCGAGTCTTAAATCAACAGGTCTTAAGCCAACTTAGTGTCACGGTGGCCCATTTGTTTGACGTGTTCCGGCAGGCTGCAACCGCTGTACGGCCGATTATTGCCCTCGTTTGCGCGGCAGTAATTCTGTTGTTTATCAAGCAATATACGGAATTCACGGATCGCATACGGCCGCGACCCATGCAGGTCAGCGAATCCCGGGCGGCCGGCCAATATGACGTGCGGATCACCTGTACGTTTGAGGCGCGGGGCAATGCATTCGGCTGGCCGGCACTGCGTGTCAAATTTCGCGACCGCGTGTTGATCGAGCGGACTGAAGCTGTAGCGGCCGGTGAACTGGTGGAGGTGCAGGACGTACCCGACGTCCAAGTCGGATGGAACGAGTTTTTGATCGAAGTCACGCCGGCCGAAGACGGATCGGTGGCTGCCGACAGCGCATTCAGTCTCGACAACACTGCTGTGGCCGAGGCACCGACCATTGCCCGCGCCGTCAATATTCAAATTCGCCGCGACGATTTGATCATTGCGGAGCGAGTGATTTGGTCCAGCCGTTCGGGACCCTTTGGTGAACTCGTCAGAATCGGCGTCGATCAGACGGCCAATGAACACGAACATTAAAACGGAATTACCCAACCAAGAACATGATTGATACGACGTCGGCCATCCAAGTTGAAAACCTGACGGTCAGCTACGGCCCGGTGCCGGCATTGCTGGACATCTCACTGCGCGTACCGCCCGGTCAGTTGGTGGGCGTGATCGGTCCCAATGGATCCGGCAAGTCCACGCTGTTGAAATCAATTCTCGGTTTCGTCAAGCCGGATGTGGGCACGGTCAAGTTGTTTGGCCAGGAAGCGTCCCGGGCCAAAGGTCGAGTCGCTTATGTGCCGCAGCGTGGCGCCGTGGATTGGGATTTTCCGATTACGGTTCGCGAGGTTGCCTTGATGGGCCGGTACGGCACCAAGCGGTGGTGGCAGGATATGTCGAAAAGCGATTATGCGCTGGCCGATCGCGCGCTGGGCCAGGTGCGCATGTCGGAATACGCCAATCGCCAGATCGGACAATTGTCGGGCGGCCAGCAGCAGCGCGTCTTCATGGCCCGGGCGTTGGCGCAGGATTCGGAAATCCAACTGCTGGACGAACCGTTTGCCGGCGTGGATGCCGCCACCGAACGGGCCATCTTGAACGTGTTGACCAATGCCAAGCGCAAAGGCAAGACGGTGGTGGTGGTGCATCACGATTTGGAAACGGCGGCCGAGTATTTTGATTTGCTGATCCTGCTGAAACAGCGGCTGTACGCGTTCGGGCCGCCCGACCAGGTGCTCGACCCGCAACTGCTGAGCGAAGTTTACGAAGGAAAACTGCGAGTATTTGCCGCGCTGACCGGGGAACAGATCAGTGACGTGTTGCGCGAGAAACAGAAGCGCCAGAACGGGAACGATGCACCATGATGGAGTGGCTGGCAGAATTCCATCGCGACTATGGATACGTGATCAAGCCGTTGATTGTCGGCACGCTGGTTTCCATCGTGTGCAGCGTCGTCGGTTGTTTCATCATTCTCCGCCGGCTGTCGTTTCTTTCCGATGCGATCGCGCATGCCATGCTGGCCGGCGTCGTTGGCGGCTATCTGCTGATGAAACTACTCTTCTCCGTCGAGGCGCACGTGGGAGCGATGCTGGTGGGCGCGTTGCTGGCCGGCGTGGCGACCGTGGCCCTGGTCGGATTTGTCACTCGCGTCTCCCGCATCAAGCAGGACACCGCCATCGGCATCATGTACACCGGCATCTTCGCCGTCGGCGCGTTCGTGGTTTCCATGAAGGCATTTGGCCAGCACATCCACATCGATATTTACCATTTCATCGTCGGTTCGGTGATTTCGGTCAGTGATGCCGAACTGTGGATTGCCGGAATCGTTGCCGCGATTGTGATTCCGCTGGTGATCATGTTTTATCGCCATTTGCAACTGACCAGTTTTGATCCCGTGATGGCCGCATCGATCGGAATCCCCGTGATGGCCGTGGATTACATGCTGACGGCCTGCACCTCGCTGGTCGTCGTTAGCGGAGTGCGAACGGCTGGCGTGATCCTGGTCGTGGCGCTGATAATCACGCCGGCGGCGTCGGCCTACCTGCTGTTTGACCGTTTGAACCGGATGATTTACGCGGCAGCCGTGATTGGCGTGATCGGCGTCTGGTTGGGTTTCGCCCTGGCCACTTGGGCCGGCACCTCTCTGGGGCCGGCCATCGTGATCACTAGCACGGGGATATTTTTGCTGTCGCTTACATTTGCTCCGCGTTACGGATTGCTGGCGGACTGGATGCGAATTCGCGGCGCGGTACCCCAGGAGGTTAAAGAGGACGTTTTGGGATCAGTGCTGCGATCCAAACAGACGTGGGTACCCATCCCGCAGGTTAAGAAGAATGTCAAAACGGCCAGTCTCCGCATCCGTCGCGCGATTCAGTCGCTGATTCGGCAAGACTTGTTGGACGAGCAAAACGGCAGCGTCCAATTGACCGAACAAGGCCGGAGAGAAGCCCGCCGCCTGTTGCGGGCCCACCGCATCTGGGAAACTTATTTGGAGCGGATGGGCACGCCGGAAAGTCAATTGCACCGGCAAGCGCACGTGCTGGAGCACCTGAACGACGAGCGCACCATCGATTATCTGGACGACAAACTTGGACACCCGCTAATCGACCCGCACGGCAGCGAGATTCCTCCCGACATCGTTGATTTGAAGGAAAAAAAAGAAGTCCGCGCCAGCTTGTTGCGCGAAGGCCATCGCGCCGAAATCAAACACGTGCACGCACCGGCCGACGCTGTCGGGCTGGCGCCGGGGATGGTCGTTGAAGTGGGTCCGCGAACGCAAGACGGCAATCGATGGACCTTTATTCTGCCCGACGGCCGCCAAATTCTGTTGGACCACGAAATGGCCGACGCCATATTCGTTAGTTTGGACCAAGTGGACTAAGCAGTTGATATTGCTTGTGATATTGCCCAACGCCCGTCTTCCGGGCAGTAAACGTGATTGATTCGTCGTTAGATCGTTTATAATACGATACGGCTTTTCAAGTGGTATTCGCCGATCAGCCTAGCACGACGCGGCAGAAAGTGGATCCCACGCGGACCGCTCCTCATCCCGCTTTTTCCGCTGCGTGCCCTTATCAACGGAGAACCATTTATGATCAGTCGTTCTGCGCGTTTCTCGCGTGCCGGCAGGCTGACCGTCCAATTGTTTACCGTCCTTTTGTTGTGTGCGGCTAACGGGTCGGAGTGGCGATCGCCGCTGTACGCGCAGCGCGGCAGCTCCGGCCAAGTTGCGAAACCGCTGATACACGGCAGCCTGCGTTTGCAGCCTAGCGACTTCGACTTCAACATTCCCGACGGCGACATCCAGCCCTATGCGGCGGATCATGTTTGGACACTGGACGAGAAAGGCCGTGGATGCGTGGCCAAGGTCCACGTCAAGGTCGGCGAAAACTTTATTGTCATGTTGCCCGACGGCAAACTTGTGGCACGGATGGCCGACAAAGTCGATCCGACCGATCGCAACTTTGAACCGGCCGATCCAGAAACGCTGGCCAAAGAAATCATCAACGACCGCCTCCGCAATTTTGAGTACAAAATCACCGAGCGTTTTGTGTTTGTCTACAACACGACGGAGCCTTTCGCCGATGTGACGAGCAAAGTGATGGAGTCGATGTTGGAAGGCGTGGCCTGGTACGCCAGGGATCAGGGGATCGAAATCCACGCGCCGCCGGTGCCGTTAGTAGTGCTGATGTTCCACTCCCAGCAACAGTTCCACGATTATGAACCGGTGCCGCCGGGTGTCATGGCCTACTACGACACGCTGGAAAATCATGTCGTGATGCACGAGGATTCGAACCTGGCCGGATTCGACCCGGAACTGGCGCGGCAGCAGTTGTTGTCAACGATCGCCCACGAAGGCGCCCATCAGATTCTCCATAATATCGGTGTGCAACAGCGGTTGTCTCTGTGGCCGCGATGGTTGGGCGAAGGCATTGCCGAGTTTATGGCCCCCACCAAACCGGGTCGCCAATTCAAATGGAAAGGTGCCGGCAAGATCAACGACTTGCGGATGTTTAATCTAGAGGTCTTTTTGCAAAACCAGTTCGTGACGGGGTTCAAGGGCGAAACGATCGAGACGGCCGTGGCGGCCCGCGGATTGAATTCAACGGGTTATGCCAAAGCCTGGGCCATCACGCACTATTTGGCCAAAGAGCGCAAGGAGGATTTTGACTGGTACATGCGGTACATCTCCAAAATGCCGCCGATGTACGGCATGACCAGCGAAAACAACCAGATCCCGGCTAATCTGGAACACTTTAAAAAGTTTTTTGGCGAAGATCTGGAGGCGATTGAGAAGGAAATGGTTGACTATTTGTCTCGCCAAAAATACACATCGCCGTTTGAGACGTTGCCCCACTTTGTGGGCACGGCCACGGTTCCCGGAATCGTGGGCAACCGAAAACACGCGTGCTTTTTTCACCATCCGGCGATGGTTGAATCCTGGCAAAAAACCGTTTGGGCGACCCTGAACCAAGGTGAAAAGCAATCCGCCACATTTGAGTTGCGAACGTTTCCCAACCGCGCCAAGGCAAATCAATTCATCCGCAAATGGATGAAATAGCAGCTGCAATTCGTGCCCGCTTGCCGCTGAAAGTCCAATGCTCGCCACAACGAGTTTTGGAGGGCAAAATGAAGCGTCGCTGATCGCCGCCGCCCGTCGCGGCGTCGGTCGATCTTGTCTGTGGGCGACAATTGGTTACTTTGGTATTGAGCGCCTCACCCGGGCTCCGGTAAGCGGCGATGAATGTGGTCACACCGTGCGGCCTCCCGTTTTATAACAAAACGGCCGAAGTTTTTGGTTCTTTGGCCGAAAAACATGGCAAGCAAGAAAAAAAAATAAACGACGCCGAGAACCCGGCCCCGCTCGGAAACCCGCTGCCGATTCATCGCCCATGCCGCGACCGGATGCGCCGAGTGCTCAAGCCGGGCGGCACAAATTGAAATGGGTCATCGGATTTACGGGGTTGCTGGTTGTTGCCGCTGCGGCATTGTTATGGGGGCGGAATTGGTTTGGCGAGCAACCTTCGCAAAACGACGTCAACCAGGTCTCCACGGAAATGACGATACCCCGTGAGGCCAAATCGACGTGGGAGCAGTTGGACGACCCATCTCAGGACGGTTGGCAAACCGAGGTTGTCAGCGATCGCGCGACCGCACAATTGAAACAACTTGGAAAGCTGTTGATTCAATTCAGCCAATCGGGCGACGCCGAATCAATCAAATCAAAAGTCGGAGAGCTGATTGCGGATTCATTTCAATGCGGCCGACTTTATCCGGTCGAATTGTACTCGGTGTATCAGGATCGTTGGATCGAGGTACAGCGAAAAGCTAACATCAGCGACAGCCGTTTCGAACAGGCCGACGGGTTGGTCCAGGCCCTCGGTCAGTTGGCAGAACCGTTTCGCGGCGCTAAAGATATGCGATTCAAATTCAAGTTGTTTCGCGTGGAGCCCACGGAATCCAGCATGGTCACTCGGCAGTATTTCGCGGTTTCTGGTCGAACCGAATCCGGCATGCTCGAACAAAACGCGACCTGGGTCACAAGCTGGGCCACCGGTGCTTCGCTGGAAGCGTCCCAGCCACCGCGATTGAAGTCGATTGAGGTCGAGGCGTTTGAGCAGGTTCGTACGCAGACCAACGGCCAACCGTTGTACGTCGATTGCACCCAATCGGCACTGGACCAAAACGAGAGTTATCGGGCACAAATCTTGCGCGGCTATAACCACTGGCTGGACCGCACCGAGAGCCGTCCGTATTGGGAGAGATTGGGGACGCCGGGCATCGCCGTGGGCGATGCCAACAACGACGGATTGGAAGATTTGTATTTGTGCCAGGAACGAGGCATCCCTAACCGGTTGTATGTGCAAAACCCGGACGCCACCTTGCGTGACGTATCGGAAACGGCTGGTGTCAACTGGCTGGAAGATTCGCGCAGTGCCCTGTTCGTCGATTTGGACAACGACGGCGACCAGGATTTGGTGGTGGGCATGGCCGGCGGCGTCGTGTTGGCGGAGAACGATGGCGACGGCCATTTTGAAGTACGCAACGTGTTGACGTCGTCCGATGACGTCAAGTCGATTGCCGCCGCCGATTACGATCTCGACGGGCAACTGGATGTATACGTGACCGTCTACTACCCGGACGTGTTTGCGGGTGGGGAGGTGCAGAATACGGATGTGGCGGCCGCTCGACTGAACCAGGAGCTGTACGATACCAACCAAGGTGGGCCAAACGGGTTGTTCCGCCTCGAAATCCGGGATGGCAACTGGGATTTCACCGATGTGACCGAACAGGTGGGCCTGAATGTCAACAATGCCCGTTACAGCCTGGCCGCCGCGTGGGAGGACTTCGATAACGATGGTGACGCGGATCTGTATGTCGCCAACGATTATGGCCGCAACAATTTGTATCGCAACGACGACGGAAAATTCACTGACATCGCGGCGCAGGCCGGAGTCGAAGATTACAATTTTGCCATGTCCGTCACCTGGGGTGATTACGATCGCAACGGCTCGATGGATGTGTACATCGGCAACATGTTTTCGGCCGCCGGGAATCGAATAACCACGCAAGCCCAGTTCCGGCCGGAAGCGTCCGACGCCGAACGAGATCGATTTCTGCATTTGGCGCGGGGCAACACGTTGTTTCAGAATCTGGGCGACGGCACATTTGCCGACGTCAGCAACGATGCCGGCGTGACGATCGGTCGCTGGGCGTGGTCGTCCAATTTCCTGGACCTCAACAATGACGGTTGGCAGGATTTGCTGGTGGCCAACGGCATGATCACAACCGAAGACTCAGGCGACTGCTGAAGTTTCTTCTGGCGGCAGGTCGTGCGGCAATCGGGTTCAAGTGAAAAATATCAGCAAACCGGGATGGAAGCCGGCAGCACGCTGGTGAAGATGCTGTCCGGAGGCCGCTCCTATAGCGGGCAAGAACGCAACTGCTGTTTCTTGAACACCGGCGGCGATCCGCGCAGCCGCGGGCGATTTGCCAACGTGTCGGCCGCCACCGGTCTGGATCTTATTGACGACGGGCGAGGCGTGGCTGTGGTCGATTGGGATCACGACGGAGATTTGGACGTGTGGACGTCCAACCGCACCGCGCCGCGACTGAGATTGATGCGTAACGAATTGATCGGCGACGCCGCAAACCAAAGCAACCATTTCGTGTCACTCAGGCTAGTGGGCAATGGACAAACGACCAATCGCGACGCGATTGGTGCGCGGGTCGAATTGATCGCGGGCGGGCAATCGGAAGGTGGAACGACCTTGCGCACGATACAATCGTTGAGGGCCGGCGAAGGGTTTTTGGCTCAATCGAGTAAGTGGCTGCATTTTGGACTGGGTGACGCCGACCAGATTGAAAAGGTCGTCGTGCAGTGGCCGGGTGACGGCCAAATTGCGGAAACCTTCATGGTGGACGCCGTGGATTGCCGGTACGAGTTGCGGCAGGGCAGCGGCCAAGCCGAAAAACTATCCAGCCAGCCGCGGCAGACGAAACTCAACCCACAAGTGCCCGATCAATTGCCGCCTCAATCGCAGGCGAGAATTCCGTTCCAGGTGCTTTTGTCGGCGCCCCGTCTGGCATACTTGTCGTTCGATCAACGGCGCCGCGTCAAATCGGTTCGCGGCAAGCCGCTGTTGTTGACGCTCTGGTCGCGAACCTGCAGCCCTTGCCTGGAAGAATTGGCCGAACTGAGCGAGCGCGCCGACGAGATTCGAGCGGCTGGAATCGACGTGTTGGCCTTATCGATTGACGGGATGACCGACGACGGGGATGTCCAGGCGGCCGAGAAGTTTCTGACCCGAATCAACTTTCCGTTTACCGGTGGTTTGGCGACCGAGTCGCTCGTCGATGGATTGCAGAAACTGAACGATCATTTAATGCCATTGCATCGTCCATTGCCGGTTCCGTCAAGTTTTCTGATTGATTCCCGAGGCAAGCTGTCAGTGATTTACCGGGGCCGTGTGCCCTTCGCTCAATTGTTGAAAGACAAGGATCATTCGACGGGCAATACGCTTCAACGATTTCAACGTTCCGCCGCATTGCCAGGGCGGATGATCGATTCGGGACCGGTGGCCGATGCCACGTTACGGCAAGCCGCCGGCGTTCGGGATCTGTACGCCAAGAAACTATCCGCCGCAGGCGACCAGGCAGCCGCAGCCGACGAATGGGCGGAAGTCATCAGGCTTAAGCCGGATTACACATTCGGCCAGCATATCGTGGGCCAATTCCTCAGCGAACAGGGCAAGTTTAATTCGGCGCGGAACCATTACTTGCAAGCCCTGAAACATTTGCCCAATGATGTCAACTTGCACACGGCCATGGCCAACCTGTACATCCGCGAAGGCAATTTTGACGCGGCTCGTGAGCACGGCGAAGAGGCGATTCGGATCAGCCCGGACGTGGCCGAATACCATTGCAATCTGGGCAACATTCTTTCTCAACAAGGTAAATTTGACGAGGCGGTCGGCTATTTCGAAGCGGCTATCAAAATAAAACCGGATTTTGCCCAAGCCATCCACAATCTCGGCATCATCCGTTTGCAAGACGGCGACCTGGCCCAGGCCAAGCAACTTTTTCACCGGGCCCTAACCTACCAGTCGGATTACGCTCAAGCGCACTTTAACCTGGGCCGCATTTACGCCCAGGAAGGTAACCTGGCTCAAGCGATCAGCCATTTGGAACGCGCCGTTGAATTACAGCCCAACCATGGTCAGGCCCGCGCCATGTTGCGGCAAGTCATGGCCCAAGTTCAGGGGCAACCCGGCGGCTGACAAACCGCGAGAATGTGAATGCCATGACGCGATGCCCGTACTGCGGAAACGAAATTGCCTTTCGCGCCGAGCAGTGTCAGCATTGCGGCAAGAATCTGCGCAAGCAGCAGCCTGAAAGCGGCGAAAGTGATTCAGGCCCGACCACGTCGGGCTATTGGAATCGCTCCATTCCGGCGTGGGTCATGGTAGCCGTGTTAGTATTCGGCGTATTTTGCTTTTGGTTGATGTTGTCCGGCGGATGCCAGAACTAGGGTGCATCCATTGACCGCCCAAGCTCAACCGCCCCCACTTAAGGGTGTCACATCACCGATCGCTCGCATCTACGTCGGCGGTCTGTAGGGGGTAAGCCAGTTGGCCGCCCACAAACGTGTATTCGACTTTGGCGTCAAGTATCTCATCTTCCGGGCAACTCATGATGTCCTTCGTCAACACCACCATATCGGCAAGTTTCCCGGGCGTAATCGATCCCTTAATTTTTTCTTCGAAGGCCGCATACGCGCAATTCATCGTGTACGACTGGAGCGCTTCGGCGCGCGACATCGCTTGATCGGGGAAAAACTCGGTTCCGTTTTTCAATTTGCGCGTCACGGTCGCGTAGAAACTGGCGATGGGATCGACGTCTTCCACGGGCGCATCGGTTCCGTTGGTGACCACCGCGCCCGACTTCATCAATTTTTGCCATACGTACGCACCTTCCTGCGCCCGCCGCGGGCCGAGACGCTGTAACACAAAAACGGCGTCCGACGTACAGTGAATGCCTTGCATTGACGCGATCACTTCCAGTTGTCCAAATCGTGGGATGTCGTCGGGGTGCAAATGTTGGGCGTGTTCAATCCGCCACCGCCGCGGCAAAATCGAGGGGTTTTGCTCAAACGTCTCCTGGAAAATATCCAGCACTTCGCGATTGGCGCGATCGCCGATGGCGTGCACGCAAAACTGATAATCATTTCGCACGGCCAGCCGCGCCAGTTCCTTGGCGGTCTCGATTGGCGCGGTGTTCAAACCCTCGCTTGACGGCAAATCCTCGTACGGCATCAACAACCAGGCGCCGTGAGCGCCGAGCGCCCCGTCGATCGAAAGTTTGATTCCGCGGACGGTGAGAAAATGATTGCCGAATCCGACCATGCGCACATCGGGCAACGACTTTTCCATTAATTGCCTGTTGTCACGCACCATCACCCAAAGGCGGACGCGCAATTTATTCTGTTCCGCCAACGATTGGAACATGCGAATCGTATTAAACGACGAACCGGCATCCTGAAAACTGGTCACCCCTTTGCGCAGGCATTCGTCGGCAGCCAGTTCGACCGCCCGCAACATGTTGGCCCGCCGATCCGCCGCGGACTGGTTGTTTTCGTCCCGGCTCCGCGCCCGCGACACCAGCCGTTGGGCGGTTTCTCGAAAAATGCCAATGGCGCGACCTGAGCCGTCGCGAAGAATTTCGCCACCACTGGGCGGCTGCGTGTCGGCATCGACGCCCGCCAGCCGCATGGCATAGTCGTTGGCGAAGCACATATGACCGCTGGCGTGAGTTAACAACACCGGGTGGCTGGGCGTGACCTTGCTGATCTCCACGTCGGTGGGATAGCCTTCGACGTTCGGTTGCGGGCTCTCGGACCACTTTTCCTGATGCCATCCGCGTCCAATGATCCACTGGCCCGGCGGAGTGATGTTGGCCGCCTCAGCGACCTGTTTGACAATGTCGTCCCACGTCTCGGCCTTGGTTAAATCCAACATCATTTTGGATTGACCGAGTCCCACGAAATGGCCGTGTCCTTCGATGAATCCAGGGATCAGTAGTTTGCCATTCAGCTCAATTGTCCGCGTGGCGTCACCGATCAACTTTGAAATTTCTTCGTCTGACCCCACGGCCAGTATTCGGTCGCCGGCCACGGCTACGGCTTGCGCTTGCGGCTGGTCGGGATCGACCGTCACGACCTTGCCACCCCGCAAAACCAGGTCGGCGTTTTGCTGGGCCGTTGTCACGCTGGCGAGCGAGGCACTGCAGACCAAGATTGAAGTTATCAGGGCGAGACGGAGGTGACATGGCATGGCGTTTGCTCCAAGTTTATTTTGGAAATTGTTTGCGATTGTCCATCCCGGGATCGAATTCGTGCGGATAGGCAGCAGCATGACTCTTAAATCGATATCGTAGGCCAGCCCTGACAGCAAAAAAAGTACCGTTAGTTCGCCATGGCCACATCCCGACGGAATGTTTCGTTTCATTGCATTGTGGCCGACCTGCTGCCGATGTTCAAAACGACGACAACACATATCGTCACGCTCTTTCCAGGAAGGCCTCCTGTGATCCTTGGAACGGGACATCAGAAGTCAGGTGAAACGATGGATCGGTCAATCGGTGGGCATTGAGCATCAAGCAGCCAAAGCGATACTGCAGGTGTGTGGTGAAGAACTAGTTCAGGGAATTCACCAGTCTCGACATGGCATGATTCATGATTCAAGTCACGTCCTATGACGTCGGCGACCTGTGTATCCGCCCTGGCGGGCGGTGAATGTTCACTCAACGTCACAACTTGAAAACTGACAAGTGCCGAGCGCAATAAAACAGCTCGCACAAACCAAGTCGGTGCGAGCTGAAATGTTTATTTTAGCCAACTGCAATTGGCGATTAACGGAATTCGCCTGATGAACTCAAAGCAAATTTACCCGGCAGCCACTGTGCAATGGCTTCCTCTTTTTTCTGAATATCGCCGTCGATCAAATCCTTCGCTCGATCGGCGCCGATCAGCGTCTCAACCGCGTTAATGTAGTCATTGCGACTGAGCCGCCCGGATTCGTGAAACGCTTTGGCTTCCACCAACACCGGCAACGGATTGCTGTGTTCTTGTTCGATCAGCCAATTCACGCGTTGCGCGGCCACTT
>JBFILF010000008.1:0-27015 GCA_041599835.1 Pirellulaceae bacterium | reverse complement strand
TCCATTCCACTTATCACCGCCAGCATCTTGAGCAAAAAGCTGGCCGAAGGACTCGACGCTTTGGTGCTGGATGTAAAATGGGGCAGCGGTTCGTTCATGAAGACGCTTGATCGCGCCAAACAATTGGCGTCGTCACTCGTCAACACCGCCCAGGGACTCGGCGTCAGCGCGCGGGCTGTCTTGACGGACATGAACCAACCGTTGGGGAAAATGGTCGGTAATGCCGTCGAAGTGGATGAATGCCTCTACGTGTTGCAAGGAGGCGGTGCAGCCGATCTAGTCGAATTGACTGTGGATCTTGGCGCACAAATCGTGCATCTGACCCAGCCAACCACGACTCTGGAACAGGCTCGCTCGACCATCCAGCAATCGATATCCTCGGGCCAGGCGCTAAACAAATTGGAAGAGATGGTGTCCGCGCAGGGAGGAAACCTGCAGGCAATTCGGCCTCGTGCCCGGCAACATGTTTTCCAATCGACACAGAATGGAACGATTCAATCCATGGACTCCGAGCAAATTGGCTGGGCGATCATCGAAATGGGCGGAGGCCGCCGAAAACTGGGCGAAGCTGTCGATCATTCAGTGGGCATTGAGATGCAAGTGCGATTGGGTGACGAAGTCCGGGCGGGACAACCGTTGATGCATGTTTTTTGTCGCAACGAACTGTGGTCGCCGGTCCAACACTTATTGGCCGGCACCGTGACGATAGGCGATGACGCGGTGGACGTTCCTCCGCTGATCGTCGAATATGTCGACGCCGCATAGCGGGAGCATTGTGTGAACACGAAAGTGACACTTGACGAGCTGATTCGGATTGCTTCCGAGTACCGCCAACAAGCGTACGCGCCGTACTCGAAGTTTCCCGTCGGGGCGGCGGTGTTGGCGGAAAGCGGAGATATATTTGGCGGTTGCAACATTGAAAATGGCGTATTAGGTTTGACCAACTGCGCGGAGCGCGTGGCCATCGCCAGTGCCGTCGCCGCAGGCCAACGATCGTTTTTGCAAATCGTTATTGTGGCCCATCCACTGTCGCCGCCCTGTGGCGCTTGTCGCCAGGTGATTAGTGAGTTTGCGTCAAGCAACCTGATCGTGACTGCGGTGGATGCGGACAACCCGAAGGTCCAGCAATCGTGGTCCATGGAGGAATTGTTGCCGGACGATTTTCGGTTTGAAAAGCGCTGAGGGCCATTTTGGCCTGCGAAACAAATCGTTGGCCACGGTCGCTGTTGCACTGCGATTAAACGGTCGCGCGTCGCCGCCGCATCAGTCGCTATCCGGTGGATCGGACTTGGGTTCGGATTCCTTCAGCCCCGCGGCATCGAGTGTCGCCGAGTCGTCATCCAATTGCGGTACGCCCTGCTCTTCGTCGGCCAATGGCGGCAGCTCAAATGTGCGGCGCTCGTCCACAAGATAGATTTCATCCATCTCCGTGTCGTCGAGGTCTTTACGAAGCAGCAGGTAGATTGCCGACGCCAGGCACCAAAACAGGCCATACAAAAACGCAGCGCCGACCGTCCGTGCCACGCCATTCCAAAACTCAATCAGACGCTGGCCAAACCACAGGGTTCCCGGAGTTGAATCCGGCGAGTCGCTGCCGGCGGCCGATTGGCCCGCGTCAAAAATATCCTCTTCGGCGGCTCCACCGATCGGTTCGCCGCGCAAGTCGTCGGTTCGATACGATACGACATTGGATCCCCACGACGTAGCCCAAAACGAAGTGTTGACGGCGGTTTCGACGATTCCACTTACGACCAGCCAACAAATGCCACTGAATACAATGGCGATCACCACATAGCAAAGGTAGTGAAGCGGTCTTTGAAACAAGTAAGCAAAGGCGCGACTCATGCCGTCGAAGGAGTCTTGGCCCTCGCAACTGATCGCACTGATGATCAGCGGCCAGGAAAAGGCCAGCCCAAACAAAATAAACGTAATCAGCAAGGCGATCGCCAACACAACAAACCAAATTAATCCGCCCAATACCGCGCCCAGATTGGTCGCCATCAGCAAACCTAAAACGGATGTGGGAACGGCGAGGGCAAACACTGCCAGGATGGGGATCGTAACGCCGGCGAAACACGACAAAAATTTGTTTACCGCGTAGTCCACTGCATCGTCCAATCCGATCGGCTCGTCGCGTGTAAACCGCATCAACGCAATCCGGCAGATCGCGCATCCGAAAAATGACCAAATAAACAGGCTCCACACGCCGCCCACCAGAAAGTATAGAAAACGGCCCAGCCCAGGATTCAAGCTGATCGACTCGTAAATCGTGCGGCCAAATTGCGAGAACACCAGTTCGACACCGCGGAGTTGGTTCCAAAAATTGGCCAGCACGCCATTGTCGACCGGCGCAACCGGATAGACGGCCCTGTACGGGCTGCGGTTCATTTCGGTTACTTGTTCAAAACTCGCTTCGAGTCTCATTTCGTCGGACACGAACACCGTCTCCGCAATGATCCATCCAATCGGGGTCAAGACGATGCCGGCCAGCGCCAAAACCAAAATGGTCAGGCTCAACGCCATCGGCAGGGATCGAAACATGATCAGCAACGGGCACAGGTCCCGCCAAGAAACGGCTTGAACCGTGACAGGTTCGTTATCCATGGGCTGGCTCCAGACTCGACCAAAATCGGCAATCGCAGCCGCATTATAATTAGGCAGCAAAGTGGATTGAAGCATTGCCAAATAAATTAGCGCAAGCGCGCGGGCCAATGTTAGCTGTCCGGCCCGCTTTATTGATCAGCAACGACGTTCAAAAATCGTCGGCGGGAATGTCGGCGGCCTGAGGGTCATCGTCGCCCTCGTAGGGAAGACTGTACCGTTCATTCAGCCAGTTCCCCAGGTCCGCTTGTTGGCACCGCTGGCTGCAAAAAGGCACGTATGCGCTTTCGCCTCGGTTGAAAGGCTGTCCACACATGCTGCACTTCAACTGCACCGCCGACTCGCCGCCTTGTTGGTTTGACAACGGTTTCGCCCGGGCCGATACCTTCAACCATTGCATCCTGGATGAATTCGATGGCGATGGATTGTTCATGGATCGATGCGAGGGAAAAAAACACACTTATTTTTTCTGCTGGGCCAGAAATTCTATCAAATCGCGAATTTCTTCCAGTGTCAAGTGTTTCGTCACGTCGTCCGGCATGGCCGACTGGCCGCGTCGCATTTCATCAATATCCGCTTGAGGAATCGTAACCAGCTCGGCATCGGCCGTCATGATGGCGAGTTTTTCGGCGTCCGACGACTTGGGAACACCAATGTGTGTATTGCCGTTTATGTCCAAGACGACAACCGTTTCAAAATTTTCGGTGATGGTTTTGTTCGGTTCCACAAGTGATTCGACCAGGTAACGCCGATCTCGCTGGCTGCCAACGTCAGACAGTTCGGGACCGACATCACCTCCGCTACCGTTGATTTTGTGGCAGCGAAGGCACGAAACCGAACCGCGATTGAAGAAAATATCGGACCCGTTCATCGGATCGCCGCCTTCGACCGATACCGCGTAGGCCAAATGCCCAAATTTGTTTTTAACGCCTTTCGACCAATTTTTCGCCATCATGCGCAAATCCGCTTCCGGTCGCCGTTCTACCGCGCGCATTAAATCCAATCGTGAATCCGGCGGATGTTTATCCATGTCACGGGCCTCCGATCGCAACCACTGTGCCGATCGATCATCGCCAAGTTTTCCCATTAGCCGTAAGGCGATTTGACGTTCACGGCGATCGTCGCTGGCCGCCGCGCGTTCCAAATGCTCGATGGTTGCCAGCGGGTCGGCTTCAAACCAGGCCTGGATCGCCGTGATTCGCAACAGCGGGTGGTCACTTTGCAAAGCCGCCTTGATATATGAATCGATACCGCTGAATTTGAGCTTGACCAGTCGTGAAAGAGCCAAGCTGCGCGGCTGGGGACCTAGCGCGGCATTCTGAAAGATATCAACTAACGCCTCCTCAACTCCGGGCAACTGCTGTTCGACGGCCACGGCCAGTATTTCATCGGCAACCGGCGGATCGAATGTGTGCATGTTGGCAAACAATTTGGCCACTGCGTCACGTGAATCCATGCGATCCTGGTTTTTTACCGGGCGCCACATTCCCAGCACGCGATCGAGCGGATCCGGACTCGTCCAACTTCCCAATAATTTCACCGCCTCAACTCGTCGATCGAGCAATTGTCCGGGGTCCTCAATGAAGCTCACGACTCGATGCAAGTCTTGTCCGCGGCCAAGTCGATAATTTGCATTCAAGAACCTGCGGGCTAGCGGATCTGACAACTGTTTTTCGACATCCATTTGGGCCAACTCGTCCATAAGCGACTCAATCGGTACGTCGTGGACGGCGCGCGCGGATTCCAAGCGGACCCGCGGACTGGCGTCAGTCAGCAATTGCGCCAGTAAGTCAGCTTCCAGTTCTTGCACATGACCGCGATTGAATTGTGCCAGTTTGCGAATTGCCACAACGGCCGCCAGCCGCACAGAATCAGAAGTATGCGCGGCTGCCAGCCGGAATGGTTGCTGGACGCCGTCACGCTGAAAAAGCTCGGTGCGATCAGGCGTGTGCTTCAAGATGTTGGTCAGCGCCATGATGGCGGCATGACGGATCAAGGGATCCCGATCCGCATTATTGACCAGCGTCTGGCACACAACTTGAATGGCTGTTTCTCGCTGATAGGGTGCGCATTTACCTAGACTGGAAACAGCAAAAAACACCACCCGCGGGTTGGCATTAACACAAAGCGACTGAAGTGCCTGTTCGATCGGACGCGAACCGGCCAGCACGCGAACGGGCGAATGCCCATGTGCCGCAATTTCGCCGCAAAGTTTGGCGGCTTGCGCAACGATTTCCACGTCGCGGTCATTCAAACAATCCAGCACCAGAGTTTCGAGGTTCGCCCGCTCACTTTCGGAAACCGGGTGTTTGTTGCGAAACAACTGACCCAGTCCCCATAACGCATGGACGCGGGTCAATGTCGCGCCACCGTTTTGAAGGGCCTCGATCAGCGATTGCGTCGATTCCCGGCGCACCAGTTCAAATTGCGATGCCTGGCGCACCCGACGGTCGGCGTGACGCAACAACTCAACCAGTCGCTCCACTGGCTCGTTTTCCAATCCCCGTTTCAAGATGGATTGCGTTTCGGTGGTCAGATCCACGTTGCGGCCGCTGTCCTGTAAGGCATAAACTCGTCCTTTTCCAATGCCTTGCCACCCGTGCACCCAGTCACTGACGTACAGCCGGCCGTCCGGCCCGAAACAGCAATCGGTCGCCAAAATGTTCCAAAACGTATTTTCTTCGTCAACGATTTCGAAAAACGCTCCGCTGGGCTGCAACCGAAACGTCTTGATGCCGCTGCCTGTTGACTGTCCGCGAAAATCACACAGCAAGAATCGACCATTCATGTGTTGCGAAAATCCTGTTCCGGGATAAAAGGCAAACCCCGACGGACCGTCCGCAAAATTGTCGACGGGCGGCACAATGTAGGCGGGCGTCGTTTGCGGATCGTATGGATGCCAGATATTTTCCCGATTGAAGGGTCCGCGGTCCGCCAGATACTGGAAAGCCATCCGCCAGCCCGAGTCGCTGCCTTCGACCACGTACACCAGACGTGCCTTGTCTCCGCTGTCAGAATTATTGTCGCCGGTAAACAGGTTGCCGAAGTCATCAAAAACCAGCTCCTGCGGGTTCCGCAGGCCAGTCGCCACGACCTCGAGGTTGGAGCCGTCCAATTCGCATCGAAACACGGCGCCGGATTCCGGATCCGACACGCGGTCAGTAACGTGATAACCGCGATCGCCAATGCTAAAGTACAACCGCCCGTCGGGGCCGATGATCAATCCGTGCAGGTCATGACCACGAAAAGCGAAACGAACTCCAAATCCTTCGTGCACCACGGTACGGGCATCACTGATTCCGTCCCCATCGTCATCATTCAATCTCCATAAACGCGGAATGCAGGTGAAATAGGTGTGCCCGTTGTGCACCAGCACGCCCGCACCAGTTCCCTCTTCAATGGAATTGAATCCCTGGGCAAAAACATGGGACTGGTCGGCGTGGCCATCTGCGTCGGAGTCCACCAGCAATCGAATACGATCGTCGTGGTAGGTATATTCGATCGCCCGATCGCCTAAATGTTTGCGGATATAAGCGATCCGATCGGAGACTGTCTTGGCGGCAAGGTCATCGTGCAGCCATTCGGGATGATTTCGGTTATCTTCGATGCCGCGTTCCTGGCGAAATGATTCGCAAACAAAGACGCGGCCCAAGGGATCGACATCGATGGCCACGGGATTGGCGACATCCGGTTCCGCCGCGAACACCGATGCGGTGACTCCCTCAGGCAACAGGAACAACTGCATGGCATTGGTGGCGTCGTCGCTGGCCGGCGCGATTTCAGGTGCTTGCGGCGGCGGCGTCAGCTGCGCTGCGAGCGATGGCCGGTTGAGCACCAGGAGAAGCAAAACAACAAACACCGTTTGCAAGTGGTGCGACTTGTCGCCGATTGATTGCTCCACCATTGGCACTATTTGTCAGATGTCGAGAGAATCTGGTTCAGTTCCCGCTTGGCTTCGTCAACCAACTTTTGAATTGCCGGTGTTGAGTCAACATCGTATTCATCAATGATGTTTTGAAAGATAGTTTTAGCGCGTGCGACATTGGTTTGCGCGCGACCCCGCGACAATTCAAATTGGATATCGTCGATCCGATATTCAATGACGTCATCGGCTCGTTGCTTGATCACATTGAAATACACTTGGGCCATTTCGATGGTGCGTCGGTCCTGGTCGGATATATTCGGGTCGAGCTTTTCATCGCCGTGCAAAGCAAAAAACAGCTCCATCCGGTCGACCAACAGCGGTGGATCCACATTTTTCAAATCGGTGGCTTCCAAAAAATCCAGCGCGACCTTGGACACGGATCGTTCGTCGCGCGATGCCTTGGTGTCCAGCACATTGCGATGCCGGATGGCATCAGCATATTGGCTCAATTGCTGGACATATTCGAATTCATAATGGTCCTGGTAGTTTGCCAGAAACTTTTCGATTTGCTCGCGGGCTTTCGTGGGGCTGTTGGCAACCGCGTTGATATCGTTCAGCAGCGTATCAGCGCTGGGAACGCGGATGATTGCGTACCAGATTCCAAATCCGGCGACGCCGAGGACCAGCAAAAAAGCCAGCGCAATGGGCCAGACTCGTTCGTTTGTCGCAGTGCTGGTCGTCCGCGCCAAATTCTCGATGCGCTGCTGCGGCGTAATCTCGTTGTAATAATTCGGGCGATCGGACAGTTTTGCCGCCAGTATCTCTTTTTGGCTTTTGACTGCCGTTTGCTCGTCGACAGGCTCCGCCGCAACATCGCCCGAACCACTGACGGCTCCGACTCCCTCAACCACCTGATCGCCGTCACCGCCGGGCCCGCTGGTGACCAGAAACGTGCTGCTCGCCGAATCACCGACGACGATTTCACTGGGTTCGCCGGTAGCCGCAACGATATGTGTATCAGGAATCGCACTGCAACTGATTTCATCTCGGACGTGTGCCAGCTGGCGTTCCGTGGCATGGGCTGTGGCAATTCGATGATCAGCGTCTTTATTGAGTAGACGATGAATCAGTTTGGCCAACGGCAACGGCACGTCGGCGGCCGTTTGATTTAGCGGCACGGGCGGCTTTGAGGAAAGCAAGGCATCAAAAGTTTCCTCGGATGTTTCGCGCAAAAATGGCGGGCGGCCGGCCAGCAGCGAATACATCACCGCGCCCAAACTGAACAGGTCGCTGCGCGCCGTAGCGGGTTGGCCCCGCGCTTGCTCGGGCGCCATATAATCCATGGTTCCAAGCACGTTGCCGACGCCGGTCAACGACGATTTTCCAAATGATTTGGCGATGCCAAAATCCGTGATCTTGATCACTCGATCCTGGTTGAGCATCAAGTTCCCCGGCTTCAAATCGCGGTGGATAATCCCCCGATCGTGGGCGTGCCGCAGACCCGAGCAAACTTGAATCGCAATGTCGACGATTTCGCTCCAATGAAACACATGTCCTTTTTTCTGCTCTTCGTACAGCGTATTGCCATGAATCAATTCCATGGCAAAAAACAAGCTGCCTTCATCCTGTCCATAGCTCAGCAGGCGGACAATATTGGGGTGATTTAATTTAAGCAATGCTTCGATTTCACCTTCGAATCGATGCCGAAAGAGATCGTCGAAGGAATATGCCGGGGCCAAAACCTTGACCGCAACGGTCTTGCCGGTTTCGATCTCAATGGCTTCATACACCGTCCCCATTCCGCCGCGGCCGACGACTCGCACAAGGTTAAAGGGTCCGAGTTTCTGTGACGCCATAAGGTTCACGCAATTCAACAAGGTCACGCCACCCACCAGGCGTCAACAGCCGATGTGCATGCCAACGCATCGAAGTAGGGGTGCCTTCTATTGTATACGCCGCAATCGCAAGTATGAAACTCGCCGTCACATGCCGGTTGAACCGTTGAGTATTATCGGGCGATTCTACATAATCAAACAGGTGGGAGCGGGCAAGTGTGAGACGACCATTACGGTGCGCTACTTGCGAAACGGCGGCATTATCAATGCATCAGCCGCCCCTTCGGATCGCCGACTTGGCAGGAATTATCATGAACAAATCCATTGTGCTGGCCTTGTCCTTCGCCATGCTCGTTTTGTGTTTGCAAGTGGCTGGCGCCCAGGAAAAAATATTGTCGCCGAGCGTTGACAAACCCCGCGAAGGTCGACTTCAAAACACCGGCGACAACCCGAACGCAATCGATCCCTCACTGCTCACTGGCGGGGCGCAACCCGACGTGGAACCGACTCGGGCGCTGCTGTCCGCTTTAGAAACCATGATTCCGCGCCAAGTCACCGGCACCGACTTGGAATCCCCGTTGTTGGAAGCGTCCCAATTGTTTCTTGACCGCAAATTTTCCCAAACGCTGGAGCTGCTGCAAAAATTGGCTGCGGATCATGCGGACATGCCGCCGCCGCCACTGCTGGTCGCCGGCATGTGGTTTACTGCCGGCAACGCGACCCAGGGGCGCGCTTGGCTGGAAAAAGCCTCGCGCGAATTTCCCGATTACCCGACGATCTACAGCGGTTTCGCGCGGTTGGCCATTACCGAGCAACGTGTCACTGACGCGGCTGTTTTGTTGGAAAAAGCCCAGCGGACAATGCAGGATCGGAACTGGAATGAAAAACAGCTGCAGCTGTTTCAAATTGAATACCTGGATGCGTTAGCCGACGTCGCAATCTTGCGCGGCCAGTTCGAAAACGCTCGTCAACACACGTTGGAATTGCAAAAGAATCGGCCCGACAACGCGCGAATCACTTTGCGGCTGGCGCAAATTGAGTTCGATTTGGACAATATTGAATCCAGCGTCGAGTACCTGAAACAAACCAGGAAGATGTCGCCTAATCTGCGCCGTCCCGAAGTGATCATTGCCGATTGGTTGATGCGAAAAGGCCGGAACGAAGATTCCGAAAAATGGATTGCCGAAGCGGCGACCCAATACCCCGAGGATGCGGCCGTTCAAATGGACTATGGCAAATGGCTGCTGCGCAACGACCGTTTGCCACAAGCGCTCAAGGCGATAGAAACCGCCGAGCAACTCGGGGCGCCAGCCAATGAGGTGGCGTTCTGGAAGGGGCAAGCGCACTTTGCGCGGCGCGCTTACGACGCAGCACAGATCCACTTTCAAAATTTAAACCAGCAACGGCCCGGCGACGGTGACGTGGCGAACATGCTCGCTTTGTCGCTGATCGAGAGCGATGATCCGGCTAAGCAACAAAAAGCATTGGAACTGGCGACCATGAATCAACGCTTGTTTCCCCGCAGCCCAACGGCCATGGCGACGTTGGGATGGATTTATTATCGACTCGGTCGCGTCACGGAATCCGAACAAGCATTCAAACAAATTGCCTCCACCACGAATCTCGAGCCAGCCGCCGCCTATTTTGTGGCAACCTATCTCAGCGAACGAGACAACATTCAACCAGCCATCGCATTGCTGAACGGCGCGATGCAATCAGGGTCGTACTTTATGTATCGCAGCGTGGCCCGGGAATTGTTGACTCAGCTCGAAACCCGACTTGCCGAACAAACCGACCGAGCTGCCCAACCTGACGCTGACAAAGACCCTGACTCTGCCGGCGACGACAAAACCCGCTAGGATAAAAGCAATTCGAATGCCGGTGATGGTTTATAAATCGATCCGCGCGGTATCATTCAATCTCCGGCCGCCGGTTGGTTGCGATAAGCAATTAAATTGCCGATGATGTCGCTGTTTAACAGGGTTGGAAACGCGACCGCGATCAGGATGGAAACATGGCCTTGAAATGGTGTGCCGGTAAAATCGCCAAAAAAACCGTGTGGGCGGAGGGGTTGTTCACGATTGCCGTTCGCGCACCGGAAGTGGCAAAATTCGAACCCGGCCAGTTTTTGCAGGTAGGATATTCCAACGGCGACAAACATATTCACCGACCCTATTCCGTGGCGTCACCTTGGGGGCCGGAAATTGAGTTTTTCATCGTCCTGGTCGATGACGGCGAGCTGACGCCATACCTGTGGTCGTTGGCGGAGGGTCAGGAAATCGATGTCAGCCAGCGGGCTGCCGGCAGTTTCACACTCAAGAAAACTCCCGAGGCCGAAAATTTATGGCTGGTGGCCACGGGCACCGGACTGGCGCCCTATATCGCCATGTTGCGGACCGCCGAGCCTTGGGAGCGGTACCAGCGGATCGTGGTCGTTCACGGAGTCAGGCTGCAATCGGATCTGGCCTACGCCGACGAATTAAACCGCCTGGTGGCCGACCACTCTGGCCAGTTGTCCTACATTCCGACCTTGACCCGTGAACAGCCCGATGGGTATTTGCATGGAAGAATTCCGGTGCTGTTGAACGCCGGCTCGCTGGAAACGAGTGCCGGCTGCGAGATCAGACCCGAAAACACCGCGATCATGTTATGCGGAAATCCCGCGATGCTGGACGATATGGAAAACAGCCTGGAAAAGCGGGGCCTGCGGCGGCACCGCAGCAAATCTCCGGGCCATATCGTGCTGGAAAGATATTGGTAGAGTTTGTTAGATTGAACGAACGGCTGTGAGCTGATTAACCGAACCGGCAGCCAGGCGGATTTATGAGCTTGATTGAAGGACTTGAAACCGTTGTTCGCGAAAACGAGCCCCTTGCTCCCTATACGCGGTTGCGTTTGGGGGGCGTGGCTGAGTTCTTTGCTGAACCCACCACCGTCGAACAACTCGGCCAACTGGTCAAACGATTCCACGAAGCCGGACGCCCGATTCGATTGCTGGGCGGCGGTTCGAACTTGTTGGTCCGCGACGAGGGCGCGGAAGGATTGGTGATTCACCTGGGCGCACCGGTCTTCTGCCAAATACAAATCGATGGAAGCCAACTGCAGGCGGGCGGTGGCACCAAGTTATCCCATTTCGTATCCGTGGCAGTCGGCCATGGATTCGCGGGTCCCGAAAACCTGGTTGGAATTCCCGGCACCATTGGCGGGGCACTACACGGTAATGCCGGCAATCATCAGGCCGATATTGGGTCCTGGGTGAAAAGCGCCACAGTCATGACGCGCAAAGGTGAGATATTGTCGCGTTCCGATGCAGATATGACGTTTGCCTACCGGTCCAGCAGTTTGACGGAACTGGTCATTATTGATGCCACGTTTGAATTCGAAAGCGAATCGCCGGAACAGCTGACACGGCGGATGCAAAAATTGTGGATTGTGAAACGGGCCAATCAACCGGGCATCGATGAAAACGCGGCTTATATATTCAAGGATCAGGGCGGAGAACTCGCCGGGCGCCTGATCGAGCAGGCCGGATTGCGCGGCACCAAAATCGGCGCCGTCGAAATATCATCTCGCGATGCCAATTCGTTTGTCGCAGGCCCGGGAGCCACCAGCAACGATGTGATTCGGCTGATGGAGTTGGTTCAAGCTCGTGTGGCAGACCGCCTCGGCATCACACTGCAGCCGAGCCTGGTCATCTGGTAACGGGCGCGCATCTGAAACATCTGTCACAAACGTCGCACATGGGCGCCCGCCCGCCGGCACGGTTGGAACCCGGACCCGGACTGCTGAAGACCGCGACTGCCGCCGAGCGATAACAACACAAGTGAGAGAAAAGACTCACGTTATCCGTTCGAGATTGTCCGGGATGCTGAATCATGGCACGCGACGAAGAAACCGGTTGGCCAAGCCGGTTGTTGAATGTTTCCTATACAGCACTGTTATTCCATCCAGCCCTGTTGATCGTGTGCGTCATGGCGGCCGTCGTCGCGTTAGCCATTGCGCTGTGGAATGCCTCCCACGAAAAATTTGCGCATGGCACCGACCGGCACCTGTCGGCTGAACTGCTGGACATCGGCCAGGTTCCCGCGGGTATAAAAAGCGACGTAAAAACCGCCGCCATTCGTGACAGTCGACTGAATGAAATTAAACTGTCCCAGCCGGATGCCGCGCAACGGGTGGCCGATGCGTTTGCCGTGCAGCCTTGGGTCAAATCCGTCGTTCGTATCCGAAAATCGAACCGCGGCATAAAAATAGATTTGTCCTACCGTACGCCGGTGGCGATTGTGGAAGTGCCTCCACAAGGTATTTACGCCATCGATGAGGAGTCGGTGCTGCTCGACGGCGAGGACTTCAGTCGTGACGAGATTGCCAGGTACTGGCGCATTTCAGTTCCCCAACCGCTCACGGAAGCCTTGTCTTATGGCCGCAAGTGGAACGATCTGCGGATTTCCGACGCAGCGGCGATTGCCGGCTTTTTGCAGACCCAGCGGTCAGCAAGCGGACTCATGCGCATTGTCAATTACACCAGCCCCACACGCGATCGGCTGCGGCTCGGACCGTTCGAATTGTGGACCGCCCGTGGCATCCGTGTGATTTGGGGAAGCGCTCCCGGCCAAGAACTTTCCGATGAGTCACCGGCGGCGACAAAAATCACGGCCATCCTGGAATTCATCAAAAATCACGGTCCGCTGGACAATCAAACAACACAATGTTTCGATGTTCGAGCGGGAACCATGCAGCCGGCAACGCCAAACGTGGCGCATGAAAACAAAGACTTTCTGAGACTGAACTGATCGCCAAGTTGACGGGAATGCCGCGGTTGTCTACGGCAATTGAGTTTGAGAAGACTCTTTTTTGATCTTTTCCACTTGGTCGGATTTCAGCCCCTCTTTTAACTCTTCCCGAATCACCGGCATTTCCGCCGGCGCCTCGATGCCCAGGCGTACTCCACCTCCGGTGATCCGCACCACGGTCACTGCAATCTGGTCGCCAATCAAGATGCGTTCGCCTACTTTTCTACTAAGAACCAACATTCGACTAGTCCTTTACTCAGTTTCTCTTCCAATGACCCATCACATGAAATGTTGTTCTGGTCTGGGCGGCAATAACCTCAGGCGACGAAAGATATTAAGCGGGCATTTCGCTCGTTAGGTTAAGGGGTCGCACGCGCTAAAGCAACTAGATGGCGACTTTGTCAAGATAGCCTCAAAATAAATGTGCCCCACACATCGCCCATAATCGCCATTTACCGCAATTTGACGCCGTTCGGCGTTGGGATCCGGTGTAACCCGGCGTTTAACGATGAGCGTTCGACTCCGGTGTAAATCCCGGTGTACAGGTAAGTCCCGTTGAGAACGTCAGCCCATTGAAAACACAGTAAACCATCATGTCGCACGCGACAGCGTGCGACTGGTTCCGGGATCATCACGGCTCGATCGTTACTTCCAGCATTTTGACCGGGGTAACGGGGCGGTCATTTTGGCAGGGCGTGGCTTCGATCTTGTTGACGACGTCCATCCCCGAGACAACTCGACCAAACACGGGATGTTGCGAAGGGCCGGGCGTAAACCAATCCAGTTGTTGATTATGTACCGTGTTAATAAAGAATTGCGAGCCGCCCGAATTTGGTTGTCCCGTATTGGCCATGGACAGCGTTCCAGGTTCGTTGGAAAGTTTGGCATCTGCGGGATGTTCGTCTTTAATTCTCCCTTTAGGGGGACCCCCAGTGCCCGCCTGCGGGCTGGTTGGGTCTTTGCTGAATGGACAGCCGAACTGAATCATAAAATTTTTGATGACGCGATGAAAATGCAACCCGTCGTAAAACTTGTCATTGACTAAATCGATGAAATTCTGGGCGGTAATCGGCATCTGGTCGAGAAAAATTTCGGCCTCAAAATCGCCCAGGGTCGTTTTGAATACTGCTTTTGGGTTTGCCATGTGCATACCTCCTTGGAATCGCCAACCCCGATCGATAAGAATCGTCGGGTAACTTGATGATGCAGCTTATCAAATGATGGCCGTTCACTTAATGGGGCTCAAGTCGTACATTGGCGTGCGGCAGACTGACTACTGAACCTCTGTAATTTCGTGCAATGGTGACATGGAAACTGCATCGGAATTGTTAATAGATCGACCGGACCACGCGCAATCGACGCTGATTCTGGCGCACGGCGCCGGTTTGCCGATGGACTCGGAGTTTATGAACCGGTTCGCCGAAGGATTATGTGCGCGGGGTCATCAAATTGTGCGATTCGAGTTTCCTTACATGGCGCGCCGCCGCCAACAAGGCGGGCAGCGTCCTCCCGACCGCATGCCCGTTCTCGAAGAATGTTTCAAATCGGTCTATGAGAGCGTTTCGGATCGCCCGCTGTTTATCGGCGGCAAGTCGCTGGGCGGCCGTGTGGCAAGTCGCATTGCAGACGAGCTGCAATGTGACGGGCTTGTGTGTCTGGGATACCCGTTTCATCCGCCGGGAAAGCCACAGAATTTACGGACTGAACATTTGAAATCGCTTTCCGTCCGAACCTTGATCATTCAGGGCACGCGCGACCCTTTCGGAAGTCCGGAAGACGTGGCCAGTTACCAGCTGTCGAAGAGCATTGAAACCATCTGGTTGGAGGATGGCGACCATAGCTTCAAGCCACGGGTCAAGTCAGGGCGAACGGAAGATGAAAATATTGAGCAGGCGATTACGGCAATCGGCCAGTTCATGAGTCGCGCGGGTTGACCGGATTCGTTGCCTGAGGCGGCAGTGCATTTAGAATAGAGTCAATTCAATTTGGTACGGGATGTTTTGTTTCACAGGGCCGATTGCCGTTGAACGCAGAGCCTGAAAAACGCGATCAGTTCATTCAATCCGTCGGTGGGCTTGTCTTGCAAGTCATCGGGCCGGCGCTCGTAATGGTCGTGGCCGGCAGCTTGGGATTTTTCCTGGTTGAGACCATTTACGGCGGTCCGATGATCGGACGCGTCAAATGGATCTTTGGCTTGTTCGCGTTTGCGGCGGTGCTGATCAGTCGTATTTCTATTGAACTCGGCGCCGAGCGCGCCACGCTGTACGGCTTGCTACTGGCCGTCGCAACCATGGTGGCGACCGGCCAACTGGTTCAAGGCAATTATTTGGTGTTATTTGCCGTGTTGATGTTTGTTTGGTGGTGTGCCAGCCGATTGACATGGGACTGTACCTTCATCGATGACACGCGGGACGCGACTGGTCAGGGCATGATCGATTTGGCAGTCGCCCGCATACAAAAGTTCCGAACGCGGCACCAAGGAACTGAACAGACGGATGCAAACAGCCAACCGCCGGCGGACATTATTCCGGCCACGGTTGACCAGGAACCTGACGTTACGCCGGCAGCCGCCCCGCCGACCGCATGGCAAAGCATTTCAAGATTATTCTTTCATCGCCGTCAGCCCAACACGCCTGGGTTATGGGCATTCTACTTTTTAATCGGGGCGTTACCTCTGTTTGGCATTGGCCAACTGTTTTTGCGGATGAATGATGCCGCCGCCCACCGAGCTGCCGCCTTTCATTTTTTTACGTACATGGTGGGTATTTTGTGTTTGCTGATGGTCACTAGCCTGCTCGGTTTGCATCGGTACCTGGCTCGAAACAATGCATCGATCCCCGTGCGTGTCGCGCGGCAGTGGATGGTTTTTGGCGTGATTCTGGCCATTTTGATTCTGGGATTTACGTTTTGGCTGCCACGACCGATGCCGCAGTACTCGATCGCCAACTGGTTTCCCAAGTTGACGTCGAGATTATTGGATCCTTCAGAATGGTCATTTGGTCGGGACGGTCAAAAAAAGGACGATTCGAACTCAAACGTCAACGTTGGACCGACGTCTCGGGACGATGGTAGCGATCCCGACCAGGACACCTCGGGCAATTCCGGAACGGCAAAATCGGGTGATTCAGGCGAATCATCCGGGTCGCAACAGGAAGATTCCGGCAACAAGTCGCCAGACGACGGCGGCAAGCAATCCGGCGGCAAACATCAGGATGGAAATCCAGAGTCTTCTGGTTCGTCCAATCAATCTGGCGGAAAACAATCCAGCAAACAGTCATCCAAGTCCGGCAAAAAAAGCGAGCATCGGCCGGAAAGCCAGGCAGGCCAAAACGAAGGCGACAAAACGTCTTCAAAAGACGGTTCCAAGTCAGGGGACCAGGCGGACAATCAATCCGGCCAAAAACAAAACGACGGTGACCAAGCGGCCGGCAAGTCCGACGAAAGCAAAAATGCTGGCCAGAAAAGTTCGGACGACAAAAGCGACGATGGCAAGCAAGATGCCATCGAGAGCCCGCGTGAGACGAAACGAAAGAAAAGTCAACAACGCGCCGAAAAACGCTCAACGAGAGGCGGACAGCAACGCCGGCAGTCGCCACCTCCTCAACAACCGCCGGACGACAAAAAATCGTCCGATAAGAAATCGCAAGAAGATTCGCAGTCGCGGTCTAATTCAACCGGCATTTTGAGCGCCATCGGAAGTTTTCTTCAGACGTTATTCTATTTCGTCATGCTGGCCATATTGTTGTGGTTCGCATGGCGATATCGGAGCCAGTTGATACCGCAGTTGCGATCCTTCTTGGCTGAAATGGCCGAGTTTTGGCGGCGGCTATGGGGTCGAAAGCCCAAGTCGCGTCCTGTCGCGAAGGAAGAAACCCAGCGGCCGCTGATTCGACTGCCTGCCTTTCGAGACTTTCAAAATCCGTTTGCGACGGAAATGGTTCAATCGTGGTCGCCGGATGAGATCGTGAATTATACGTTTCGCGCGTTTGAAGCCTGGGCACGTGATCGGGATGAACCGCGCGACCCGGAGCAAACTCCTCACGAATTTGCCCGGTTGGCGTCGCGACAGGATGGAAGTTTCGCCGAGCAAACTCGTCGATTGGCCGACTTGTATTGCGAAGTCGCATATTCCAAAGGTTCGGTTAGCCGCGAACGGGCGAACACACTCAGCCAATTTTGGGATCAACTGCTTCGGCGCGCCCAGCAACCTGTCGTGGCAGCCGTCAGATGATCGCTGAAACATCTTCAATTTTTTTATGCGTTTGCTGACATGACTGAGTATCCGTTTATCGATTTGCCGCCCTATCCTCAATATTCGGACGATGAAAGGTGCCGATTGTCGGACGAGTTTTACCAGCGGATGCGGCGGCGGCGAACGGTCCGCGATTTTTCGCCTCAACCGGTGCCCCGATCGGTAATTGAAAAATGCTTGTTGGCCGCCGGCACGGCCCCCAGCGGTGCCAATCAGCAGCCGTGGCATTTTTGCGTTGTCCAAGACGCGGCGACGAAAAAACAAATTCGGATCGAAGCGGAAAAAGAGGAAAAAGAGTTTTATGAACACCGGGCACCGCAAGCGTGGCTCGACGCGCTTCGACCCTTAGGTACCGACGAGCACAAGCCTTTTTTGGAAATCGCCCCGTCGTTGGTCGTCGTATTCGCGGAGACGCACAAGCCCTTGGAAAACGGATCGGTTATGAAGCATTATTACGCGACCGAATCGGTTGGCATCGCCACCGGAATCCCGATTACGGCGCTGCATGTGTGCGGGGTGGCCACGCTGACCCACACGCCCAGTCCGATGCGCTTTCTTAATCGAATACTCGACCGACCGGACTACGAACGCCCCTTTCTGCTGTTGGTGGCCGGGTATCCGGCGCCCGGCTGCCAGGTGCCGGACATTACAAAAAAGTCGCTTGATCAGATCGCCAATTTTGTTTGACCGGCATTTTTGTTAACGGATTGGGCCCCGGAAAAGTCTCGCTGACCGGCCCAATACAATTAACTCACCCCGCCGTATCGAAATCGACGAACCCCGGCTGCTAGCGAATGACAACCGATTGAGTTGCTCTGCATGCCGGACGATAAAACGATTGAACCCGCTTGGGCCACGGGCCTCGCCACCAACCACCTCAAGCGAACGGACCTTATCCGTATCGCCGTGAACCGCTGTCCACAAGCAGCCGACAGTCACCGTGCGTACTGAGCGACTTGTCGCTTGGAAAACTTCGGCCAGATTGCGAACGAATGGATTCAATTCGTTATTTTTTGTCGATTAGCGCTTGGATCGTGCTGACGTTAAACGGCACGTCCGCCAGCCGCGCGCAAGACAGCTCTGGGGACGCTGCCCAGACAATCGCTCAATCGGAGCCTGGTGAGGCCTATTCGGCGAACGAGTTATACGCATTGGCGGCGGCACTTTACGACCAGCAGCAATGGGAACCGTCGATTGCACGATTTCGGCAATTGATTCAGCGGTTTCCCGAAGAAGCTGACGCGACGTCCGCCCGGTTTTATTTGGGCGAAGCCTTGATGCAAATCGGCCAATTCGACGAAGCCCGTGCGATATTTGAATCGATCAACCAAGCGCCCGGAGACGAAACTCGTGAGGCACGGGCCAAATTCAGAGCTGCCGAATGTGCCTATCTGCTCAACGATTTGCCCACGGCAAAAACCCGATTCGAAGAGTTCAAACAATCGTTTGGGGCCCATCCACTCATCGAGTTCGTACTGCCCTATCTCGGCGAACTGTACTTGCGTACCGATGATCCCGACCAGGCCTACGCGATTTTTGAGTTGGCGCTAGATCGGTTTCCGGATTCGAGTCTGAATGACAAATGCCGCTTGGGCCTGGCCCAGTCCGCGCAACAGCTTGGCAGAACGGCGAAAGCCAAACGGGTGCTGGCGGCAATCGACTCGACCGCCTACGCCGATGACGCGCTGGTTGCGCTGGGAAAACTTTGCGCCCAGCAACGACAATGGCAGCAGGCCGCCAGGCACTTTGAAAAAATTACTGCAGACTTCCCGGACAGCGAATTAGCTCAGGAAGCGGCCTATTTGCTGGCCAAAAGCCACATGAATCTCGGCCAGTGGGAACAAGCCTGGTCGCGGTTTCAGGCGTTAGTCGACCAGACCTGGCCGTCTTCGTTGAAACATCGCGTCTGGTCCGATGCGGCGATTACGGCGATTAACGCCCGCCAGTTTGACGAGTCGAAACAGCTGCTTCGCAAGGTGCTGGCCGATAACCCGGCGGATGATATCGAGCAATTATGTCAAGCCAAGCGTATTGAAATTGCCTCGCATTCAGAGTCATCCGAGCGCATCCATGAATTGTACCAAGAGTTCAAACGCCTGCATGCAGATTCCATCCACCACGTTTCGGTACTCGACATCGTGGCTCGCCGACAGTACGCCGACAATCTTTTTTCAGCTGCGGCGACTTCGTATTTCAAACTGCTGGAAATGACGGAAAACGATTCGCGTTATCAAAACAATCAAAATGTGTGGCGATATTTGTTGGCATTGGCGCAGATCGGTGATGGCAAGTACGAATCGGCAATTTCGCAACTCGACCAGATTACGAACTTCAATGGCAACGACGATTTCGAGGCGGCGGCGTATTTTGCGCGGGCCGCCGCGCTAGCTGGCAACGACAAATTTAAAGACTCCATCGGTCACTATCGACGCTATCTGGAAATTTCGCCCAATGGTCCAGATGCCGGGCAATGCCGGGCGGGATTGGCGCTCGCCTTGGCCAATTCAAACGACCTGGAATCGGCTGCCGGTGAAATTGACCTGGCAATCCAACACAGCCCGGCCGACCCAAACGTGCTGAATGCCTGTGCCACCGTTGCCGAGATGGCTTTGCAAAATAAACAGAATCAAATCGCCACTCAGCTGTTTGAGCATCTGTCGCGCTCGTCGGACAAACGATTTGCCGATCGGGGGATGACGGGCTTGGTTTGGGCTGCCGGTGACGAAGAGTCCGCACAAAAACAATCGTCGTTGGCACGCGTGGTCGAGGCATTACCGGAAAGCGAGTTGGCTGCTGAAACGATTGTACGGCAGGCCCGGCAATTGCAGCGGCAAAACCAACACGAACAAGCCAAAACTCTGCTTGAGCAATTGTTATCTGCCAATCCCGATTCCAAATTCGCAGGGACGGCACAATTGTACTTGGCCCTTTCAAACCTTCGGCTCGGCGGCGAGGAACATACCTGCCAGGCAATCCAGTCGTTGGAAAACCTGGTAAACGATGACGCATCGAAAGGGTGGCTGGATCTCGCCTGGTACGAGTTGGCTTGGGCGACGTGGGACGCCGGTGATCGCCGACGCGCCGCGGAGGCCTTTGCTCACCTGGTGAAGAATTTTCCCAATAGCCCATATCGCATTGACGCGATGTTTCGCCGTGCCACGCTGGCGAGACTGGCCGGCAATCACACGGAGGCACGGCAGCAGTTCGAGGAGTTGTTGAAAGTGGCACCGGATCATCCACTGGCCTGCCACGCAATTTACGCCATGGGGGAGATGGCGGCTCAACAACGCAACTGGAACCTCGCCATAGAAAACTTTGAGTTGCTGCTCGCGCGGTCTGCAAAACTTGATCAGAGTTTACGCGAACTGGAATTGCCGGCGCGCTACTGGCTGGCTGAATCTCATTTTCAGCTCGGCAAAATTCCGGCGGCTGTCGAGCAATTTCAGTCGGTTCGATCAGACACTGGAATCGAGCAGGATTTGCAGCCAATCATCTTGCTGCGTTTGGCCCAGTGCGCCGCGCACCAGGAGGACTGGAACCAGGTGGAGGAACTGGTCAACCAATGGCGCGAAACATTTCCCCATCACGGTGAGGTTTACCGAATCGATTACTTGCATGCCCGTTGCGAGATGTCGAGGGGCCGATTTGAACAGGCGCGCCAGTTGCTGCGTCAAGTGATCCGGCATCCCCAGGCACTGGATACCAACAGCGCGGCCATGGCGCAATGGATGATCGGCGAATCCTTTTTTCATCAACGCGATTATCAGATGGCGCTGCAAGCCTATTTGCTGGTCGACGCCACTTACGATTTCGACACGTGGCGGGCATTGGCTTTGTTGCAGGCCGCAAAATGTCACGAACAGTTAAATCACCGTGCCCTGGCGGTTCGGACTTTTCGGCGGGTTGTCACCGAGTTCCCCGGTACCGAATGGGCCGAACAGGCATCCGCTCATTTAAGCCGCTTGGTGGCGTATCGCAATCATCAGCGCCCTCAATCGACCAGGGTGACCGAACAATCCAAAACAAAAACTATACCTGCGACTTACTCTGGAAAGCGATGAAGAATTCCACAAAAAAACTCATGATGTTGGTGGCCGTGTCCGCTTTGTTGCTGTCGACGCTGGCCGCGGTGCAGACAGCTTATGGTGAGAATTCGAGTACGGCCGGCGAGTCGGCCGAAATGCTCAGTACGCCGGGCAATGCCGACTCCCGCGGCAACATTATCGCCTCGAAACGCCTGATTGAGGTGATTCGGAACGGCGGCCCACTGATGATTCCGATCGGAATTTGTTCATTTGCCTTGCTGGTGTTCGTGTTCGAGCGAGCTATTTGCCTCCGTAAGACCCGCATCATTCCCAAACCGTTTGTGAAACGATTTTTGCAACAGCTGGAGGATGGAGCGCTCGACCGCGAGCAGGCACTTGATCTATGCTCGAAAAACCGTAGCCACGTCGCCTCGGTTTTTGCTGCCGGGGTTAAAAAATGGGGCAAGGCGTCGGTGGAAGTTGAACAGGCGATCCTTGACTCGGGGGAACGTGTTTCCAATGACTTGCGAAAACACTTGCGGCTGATTAACGGGATAGCCACCATTTGCCCGCTTCTCGGATTGCTGGGAACCGTGTTGGGCATGATTCACGCGTTCGACGCGATCGCCTCGGTGGATCCTACTCAGGCCGATCCGAAAGTGTTGATTGCCACCGGCATCAGCCAAGCGCTCCTCACGACCGCGGCGGGCATGACGGTGGCGATTCCGGCCATCATCGCCTATTTGTATTTTGTGGGCAGTGTCGACCAGCGCGTAATCGAAGTCGACGCGTTGGGGCAGCGACTGGTCAGCCAAATCTCCGCGGAAGCCTTAGCCGACCAGGAAGGCCGCAACAAACGTCGGACCAAATCTGCCAAACCGGCTCGCAACGTCGCATAGCGTCCGAAGATTTTTAAGTATTACAACATCCTTATTCGACAAGGGACGGTCGATGCCATTACGAACTCAACGCGACGAACAGCCGTCACTCAACCTGACCCCCATGATCGACATTGTGTTTTTGTTGATCATTTTTTTCATGGTCGGCACCAAGTTCAGTGAACTGAGCGAAGCGGAACGAGATATTTCGCTGCAAGTTCCTCAGGTCGAACAGGCCGGCGCGCTCACGTCGGCGCCGCGAAAACGCGTGATCAATGTCCTTGAGGATGGCCGCATCACGCTCGATCAACGATCGGTTTCACTGGATGAACTCAAAACGGAATTGGCGGATGCTCAACGCCAATACCAGAAACTGGGTGTGATCGTTCGCGGCGATGCCGCCGCCTTTTATCAGCACGTGGCCGATGTGTTAGCTGCTTGCCGGGCGGCGGAAATCACGGATCTGGGAATTTCGGTTCGAATCGCGAAACGGGAACACACGAGATGAGCCAGTGGCTGGAAACGGCGATCGATTTGTGGGGCAGATGCATTCACCAACTCAATCACTTGAGCTTGGGCATGGTCTTGTGGTTGGGTTTTGCAGCTTTTTCATTGGGGCTCCTGATACTGATCGGAACGCGTTGGGGCCAGGTTAAACCAGTCTGGAAGTGCGTCGCATTCTCCTTGATGGCTCACGTGCTGCTGGTCGGCTACGCTTATGGAACACGATTGATTTTCACCGCGCCGGCAGTGGCCACAGGTCAGCCAATTGAATTGAAGCTGGTTGAAGCGGAGCCATCTGAGTCGGCCGCGCCCAAAAACCCCAGCTTGGAGGCAGCACCCTGGCAACGATCGGAAACTCATCCCCGGCAAAAACCCACCGTCCAGCCAGTCGCCCGCTTGGCAGCAACGCCGCAACCGCCCATCCAGCGAAGTGCGAATCCCGTTAAACCCGTTGCGCCTCCCCAGGCCCGATTGCCGCAAAACAATCAACTGGCAACGCCACCGGATCAATGGGTCGACGCGTCTGCGCGGGACATCGTCGACAGCTCGGCGCAGCCACTGGGACAGCAGCAAATTGAACCAGTCCAAATCGGATTCCGCCGAAAACGCCGGGATTCATCCGATGCCTTTGTAGCACCGCAAACTGAGTCTATAGCACGCATGAAAGCTGCCGATGTGCAAACATCGACGGCTCCGGACGCCGACAGGGCGAATCGCCAGCCAAAAAACGACACGGTGTCACAGTTGGTCAAAAACCTCGCCGACGTAGCGAATCGCACGGTACCGGATCGGGTTGACGCGGCGCCGGAAATGCCAGAATTCCAGATGACGCCGTCCGATCCCGGGTTGGCTTGGGGAGCACCCTCTCAATTGTCGGATTTTCACCTGGCCAATGCTCGCCGCCGCCTGGGGGACGGGAAACCGCTGCCAGCGATTTATCGAAGCCGCGACATCGACGATCGGAAACAGGCTGCGGTACGCCAGGGGGGCAGTCTGAGCACAGAGCAGGCGGTCAACGACGCCCTGCGTTGGTTGAGCCAACATCAAGAAGCGGACGGCCGTTGGCGCGGCGCGAGATTTGGTGCCGGTCAAGAACACCGCGTAATGGGTCACGATCGAAATGGGGCCGGATCAAACGCCGATACGGGCATCACGTCATTGAGCTTGTTGGCATTCCTGGCGGCTGGGCATTCGCATTTTGAAGGCCCCTATCAAAAGACCGTTCAGCGGGGACTCGAGTTTCTGTTGCAGTCACAAGCGGAAAACGGCAGCCTGGCGGGAGATGCAAGGCTGTTTGCGGAAATGTATTGTCACGCCATGGCAACATTGGCGATCAGTGAAGCGTTGGCCATGACCGGCGACCAGCGATTGCGACAGGCGGCTCAACGAGCGGTTGAATATTCGCTGCGCGCTCAAAATGGCGTCGGCGGCGGGTGGCGCTATCGGCCCGGCGATGCCGGAGACATGAGCCAGTTTGGTTGGCAAGTTTTGGCACTTAAAAGCGCCGAATTGGGCGGCATCGAGATTCCCAGCCAAACCACTGCGTTGATGCAACAGTTTCTGGCGCGGTGCAGTAGCGGCACCGCCAGTGGATTGGCCGGCTATCGACCAGGCCATCCGCCGACCGCGGCGATGACGGCGGAAGCTCTGTTGTGCCGCTACTTCCTGCACGACAACGTCGGCGACCGGGCGGCGGGCGAGGCAAGCCGGATGATCCTGAGTCAACAACCGGGCAACAGTGAAGTTAACTTTTACTATTGGTATTACGCCACCCTGGCGATGTACCATGTGGGCGGCGATGCCTGGACGGCCTGGAATCGCAGTTTGACCTCGACACTGTTGGAGTTGCAAGTGTCCCAAGGGCAGCATGCGGGAAGCTGGAATCCAAGTGGCGTGTGGTCAGGTTATGGCGGTCGAGTTTACAGCACCGCCATGGCGACTCTGTGCCTGGAAGTTTATTACCGCTACGCCCGCCCTCAGTAGCCAGAGACCGATCGGCAATTGCCACCAACACGGCCGTGGCCGAAGACGATCGAATCGGATTGACCATTACTTGACGATTCGTCCGGGTTTGACACCATTGCCGTCCTTTCTAGAATGGATTTGGTGGCGAATTCGCTTCTTCAGCGATGGCCACCGGAGTCGCGCCTTCAATATAAAGGGAACCATTGTGTTTGGTTTGGGAACAACCGAGCTGCTAATTATTGCAGCTATTTTTCTGTTACTGTTTGGAGCGGCGCGCTTACCAGGCTTGATGCGAAACATGGGCCGAAGTGTTACGGAATTCAAACAGGGGTTAAAGGATGACCCGGGTGACGTAAAGAAACTTGACGAACAAGAGTCGGAAGTTACCAATTGAACGGCGGGCACGCCATTTTCCGAGTCGTTTCTGCGCGTTCCAGTTCGCGGTTTTCCTTGAGCGTTAAGTTTCTATGTTGCCGGGTATTGGAATCACCGAAATTGTTTTGATCGGCGTGATTGCCATCGTGCTGTTCGGGCGCAAATTGCCCGACGTGGCCCGCAACCTCGGAAAGAGTTATGGAGAGCTGCGGCGTGGCCTGAACGAACTGCAATCGTCGATCCATGATGAGTCCATGCGCGGCACGTCCAGCGACACCCATACGGCGACGGAATCGTCAATCGACGATTATGATGAACCGACGGCACCCAAACTCGAACCTCCGCCTGTGGATCAGTAGCGGCCAACCAAAAGTATTCGCGACGCCGACGTCGCCGATTTAGGGTTGGAGGCGGCAATCGCCGAGGTTTTCTTCAAAAGTGGCGGGGAAGACTGGATTACAAAGAGTTGAGTTCGCATAATTGGCAAAATGTTTGTTAAGATTTGTTAATACAATTTCGGGTCTGGCGCCGGGGGAAAGCCAATATGACCCATCGCGTTTTGGCGGTCGACAACAATCCCATAATCCACGTGGGACTGCAACAGTTGTTGGCAAGCACGGAGTTTGCCAATGTAGAAGCGGCTTATACGCTGCGCGAAGCGCGCGATATTCTATCGTCAGCCAATGTTGATTTGATCATCACCGAATTTGAATTGCCCGATGGCGATTGCTTTGAGCTGCTCGAATCCCAGACCGATTCGGTGCCGATGTTGATCTTCACGGGACATGACAATCCCATGTACGTGGCGACTGCCGTCGAAATGGGCATGCCCGGGATGGTGATGAAGCACGAACCTCCCGAAGTGCTGATCGACGCGTTGCGACGGGTCATCCGAAACGAGCGGATTTGGAAACGCCGCGAGCTGCGGCAAATTACCGGGGCCTTGGCGACGCCCAGATTGAAATCGCAGATTGACGTCCCGTTAACACGCCGCGAGTACGAAGTGCTGATCGGTGTTTCGCAAGGTATGACCAACAAGAAGATCGCCGAAGAGTTGCACATCAGTTACGAAACGGTCAAGGAACACGTGCAACACATCCTCCGCAAGCTGGGTGTTGCCGACCGGACGCAAGCCGCCGTGTTAGCTGTTCGCAAAGGCCTGCTTTGACAATCTAGGCCGGTTCCCGGCGCTCTCTTAATAAACTGGAGTAATCTCGTCGGGATCCTTCAACGACCAGTACGTAAACCAAATCGCCGTGGCGGCACACGCCCACCGAATATTCACCGGTTCGATAATCGGGAACCATGGGAAACAGGGGACTTAAATCGGCCGCGCCCGGAGCAGCGACTACAAACAGGTATGCCTGCCGACCCTGGGGCAATCCAAAATCATAAACCGCCGTTTTCCGATCGAGTGCCGTGTCCAGCGTCATCCACGAGCGATGTTCGATGACGATCTCGTCGGAAACAGGACGATCGGCGGGTGCCGCATCCAGATCAATCGACCAATTTCGCCGCTGCCGGATTTGTTGCGTCCACTGCAAGCCAAATTGAGCCAGCTGTTCCGACGAATAGGCTATGGTGCGATCCGGCAAAAAATTCACCGTCAACACACCCAGGACCACCGTCGCCGCAATGGCGGCGGCCCACCGCATGGCCGGACGCCGCCAGACAGATCGTTTGGCAACTGGCCGCTCAACCATTGCGGCGTCGGACACAATTCGCTGCAAGTCGTTCGGATCGGGCGCGTCTACTTGACGAAACGCCATACCAATTCGCTGGTCTAATGCGCAAAGTTTGTCGAACGCCCGTTGGTGCGCTTCATTGTCGGCAAGCCACCGCGCGAGCGGTGCGAATTCGGGAGCCGCCAGATCGTCGATGCCCGGCTGAAAACACTCGGCCAATTCCTGAATAGATTGGGG
>JBFILF010000007.1:0-27057 GCA_041599835.1 Pirellulaceae bacterium | reverse complement strand
TGGCCTTTTCAAAATCGCCGATTTCTGCGTAGCCGGAGGCAAGCGTGCTGAGAATGTGTGGCTTTTTGTATTCGGTCAGTTCACAGGCCTTGGTGCCCAACTCGATCGACCTTTGGCCGTCGCGCAATTCGTCGTCCGGCGACGTGGCCAGCACCCACGCCAGGTTGTTGAGCAATCCGTCGTCTTCGGTGTCGAGTTTTAGCGCTCGTTCGTAATCTTCGATGGCCAGCTTGTGTTCCCCCGTGGAGAGCCGGGCGTCGCCCCGACCGCGCAAGGCCCGCGGGTCATCGCCGACCATGTCCAACACGTGGGAGTAGATTTCAATGGCTTTCCGCGGCCGCTCGGCGGCGTTGTACATCATCGCCAGATCATTTTGCCATTGAGGGTTGTCGGGCTCGCTGTCCGCCAGCAGTTTCATGTCGTCGATGGCCCGATCAAATTGTTCCAACTGGGCGTGAATAAAACTCCGCAAATAAATGCCGCGAACCAGTCCTGGGCGGAAGGTGAGCAGTTTGTCGACGGCTTTCAGGGCGTCGTCGTACTGCTGCCGGTCAAACAGCAAGTTGGCCCGGATCAACAGGGCATCGGGATCGCGGGGATTGAGTTCCAAAGTTTTCTCGGCGTCGGCCAAGGCGGCGTCATCGTTGTCCGTCGCCAAATGCAATTGGGCCCGCAATTTGTACGCCTCCGGAATGTCCGGATTCACTTCGATCGCCTGGTCGATGAACCGAATCGCCTCGTCCATTTGTTCATTGGCGGCCAGCGTGGTGGCCAGCAGCAGAAATGTGGCCGGGTTGTCATTTTGCGCTTTGGCTAGGGCTCGGAAATCGGCGATGGCTTTGTCAAAGTCCCTTTGCTCCAGGTAAATCTCTCCGCGCAGGCGGAGCGCCATGGCGTTATCCGAGTCGACCTGCAGGGCTTCGTCCAGGTCGGCCAACTGTTGGTCGGGGTCGTCGGTCAACTGGGACCGCAACACGAGCGATTGTGCTTGTTGACCCGGATTGTCGTCAGACAATTCCAGCACTTTGGCCAGCGCCGCTTGGGCCGCTTCCTTATCGCCACGCGGCAACATGATGTTCAATCGTGCGATCAGCAAATGCGCTTCGACAAAATCCGGTGCGATCTCAATCGCCTCATTGAGTCGCGACATGGCCTGTTGACGCAAAAACTGCCAGCGACGATCAGGCGGGATTTGTTCGAGAATTTTGCGGCTTTGCAGCTTGGCGTATTCCAATAGCGCCGAAGACCAAAGATTTTTGGCCATCTCGACCGAACTCTCTTCCAATCCTTTTTCAATCGCCGACTCGCACAACTCAGCGATTTTGTCAAAGTCGCGAGGCGATTGCGCGTTGAATTTCAAGTCGATCGCTTCGTTTAAATCCGCTTCGCCTTCCTGGGCATGCAAGCTCCCGCCGATGGCCAGCCCGGCGGCCATTGCCAATACAACGCAACCGATTCGTGTAACCATGTGCCCACGCATAACCGCGGCTCCCGATGACTGAATGTGATTAAGTTTGATTCGTCGCTTGCGGATCTGAATGCTCGATTCAAGCACCGCTGTCAACCCAGTCCGTTTGGACCCCGATCGCGCTCCAGTAGACGCCTGTAGCGATTCTATTTGATTTGCAACGTTCGGCAAATGCTGACCCGCCAAGGGCGTTTTCCGCAAACCAGAAGCAAGTCGTTTATTCGGCCCAACGTCAATCTCATACCGGTAGCGGCCGCCCTGGCGGCTGCTTGCTTGAATCGACAGGCTGCCCCGCTCGACCTGGTGATCAACCGCAAACAGGCAACCGTGCCAACGGGAGGCACCGAGCCACTAGAAGAACGTGCCACTAGAACAACGTGCCAATAGAAGAAATAGAAGAAACTGTGCCAGTAGAACGATGATGGGCGGCAGTTGGCGGGCAGCGGTTTTTGCGTTGACGAGTCGTCCACGGGAACGCAGTAGAATAACCCCTTTGTCGGCGAACTGTTGCATCGCCCCGGTCCGCGCGGCGGGTCCCCACGGCGCTTCCGCGACCCGGCTGCATATCAACGCTAAGTCTTCTTGACAACGTTACTTACGTGTAGGTAGACTCTGGCCTTTCTACGCGAGTTCATCGTTTCGTCGATCCAACTTGCTTTCCGCGCGTGTTCTGGTTTTCTGATGGTTTTTGGTGCCGCCGGTGTACGTTGTCACGCAGGATGCGTCGGATACCGCCGCGCCCGTCGCGCGGATGGCGAACTGGCCCAGTCGATTGCAACCGGGTGAATTTCATCACCGATTTGAGGGTTGCTTGAGCGGCTTGTGATCCAGCTCGCCCACCGCTCTGCTACGGCCGCGCGGATTTACAAATGGATAATAACCAACAAGACAGACGCCAACGCAGATTCAACTGCATAACGAAATCGTTTTGGAATCAAAGATAGAAAAGGTGATGTAGGAATGTTTGCTTCGAGATTAAGCCGCTATCGTTTGCCGATCGTCTTGGCGTTGTTAATTGGATGTTTCACGCTGATGTCCACCCAATTCGCTTGGGGCGCGCAAACCGAACCTGCTGCCAGCAGCCAAACAGGGGCAACCGGCGCAGCTGCTCAAGGCCCGTTCACCATCGAGTACGTGTTCTGGGTGATCTTGCTGGCGGGCTCCGTTTCCGCTTTGGTGTTTGCCTTTCGCTTTTACCGCGAAATGAAACAGGCGGACGAAGGCAATCCGACGATGATCGAAATCGCCGAGCATGTGCGAACCGGTGCGGCGGCTTATTTGAAGCAGCAATACAAAGTTGTCGGCATTTTTATGCTGGTAGTTTCGGCGCTGTTGTACGTAGCCTACTTGTTGGAGTTGCAGGGGCAATTCGTGTTTCTGGCGTTCCTGACCGCCGGATTCTGGTCCGGCACAGCGGGTTTTATCGGGATGAAAACGGCAACGGCGGCCAGCAGTCGCACGGCGGCGGGCGCCCAAAAATCGCTAAACGATGGTTTGCAAGTTGCCTTTCGCAGCGGCGCCGTGATGGGTTTAACCGTCGTCGGTTTGGGAACGCTTGACATGGCGTTTTGGTATTGCGTGCTGCGATTCATTATTCAATTCGATTTGCAGACGGTGATCGTCACCATGCTGTGCGGCATCATGGGCGCTTCCAGCCAGGCGTTGTTTGCCCGCGTGGGCGGTGGGATCTTTACCAAAGCGGCCGACGTGGGGGCGGATCTGGTCGGCAAAGTCGAAAAAGGCATTCCCGAAGACGATCCGCGCAATCCCGCCACGATCGCGGACAACGTCGGCGACAATGTTGGTGATGTGGCCGGCATGGGCGCCGACTTGTATGAGTCGTATTGCGGCTCCATTTTGGCCACGGCGTCGCTGGGCCTGGCAGCAGTCGCCGGCCTCAACACCGACCTGCAAGTTAACGCCATGTTCCTGCCCATGATTATTGCGGCGATCGGTATTGCCATGTCGATCGGCTGCATCTTCCTGGTGCGAGCCGGCGAGGATGCCTCGCAAAAGGCGCTGCTGGGTGTGTTGGCACGAGGCATCGACCTGTCGATGGTGGGAGTGTTCGTGGCGGCTGTCGTCGCGACGTTGATCGTCCTCGGACTGCCCTATTGGGGCGTTTCCGGCAGTATCGCCGTCGGTTTGGCGGCCGGATGGTTGATCGGAAAATGGACCGAATACTCTACCAGTGATGAGTACAATCCGACACAACAATTGGCCGGCCAGGCGGAGACTGGCCCGGCAACGGTTATCATCGGCGGGGTGGCCGACGGGATGAAAAGCGTGTGGGTGCCGATTCTAATCGTCTGTTTCGGCATGTTTCTGGCATTTGGATTTGCGACCGGATTCAACTTCAAATCGATGGATTTATTCACGCTGGGCCTGTACGGCGTGGGAATCGCGGCCGTGGGCATGTTATCGACGCTGGGCATTACGCTGGCCACGGATGCCTATGGTCCCATTGCGGATAATGCGGGCGGCAACGCCGAGATGTCCGGTTTGGACCCTCAAGTTCGCGAGCGCACCGATGCCCTGGACAGCCTGGGGAACACCACGGCGGCCACCGGAAAAGGATTTGCCATCGGGTCGGCAGCGTTGACGGCGCTGGCGCTGCTGGCGGCGTACGTGGAACAGGTTAAAACGGGCTATGATCGCTGGGGGGCCAGCGTGAGCGCGCCGGCCGGCTACACCAAAGTCGCCGACAATTTTGTAATTCATAAACCGGCAGTTGACAGCAAACCGGTCGGCTATTTTGTGATGCCCGACGCGGTGCGCCAGAATCAGGCATGGGACGAGTTGGCAAGACTGTCGGCTGCCGACGAATTCATCAAGGGTGGCAAGTTGACCAGCGCGGTTGGCACCAGCGCACCGTTGTACCCTGTTCGCCAAGCGTCGTTGCCACAGATTGCCACGTTGTATGAAGCGACGGTTCTCAATCCGCGCGTTCTGGTCGGAGTGTTTATTGGGTGCATGACGGTGTTTGTGTTTTGCGCCATGACGATGAAAGCTGTGGGCCGCGCGGCCTATGGGATGGTCGAGGAGGTTCGCCGCCAGTTCAAGGAGAACCCCGGCATCATGGATCGAACGTCGGAACCTGATTATGCCCGCCCGGTGGCGATTAGTACCTCGGCTGCGCAACGTGAGATGATTCTGCCGTCGTTGTTGGGTATTGTCACGCCGATCCTGGTCGGTTTGATTCTCGGCGTCGGAGGTGTGTTGGGTTTGTTGGTTGGCGCGCTAACTTGCGGTTTTTGCGTAGCCATTTTTATGGCCAATTCCGGCGGCTCATGGGACAACGCCAAGAAGTACATTGAATCCGGGCATTTGGGCGGCAAGGGTTCCGATGCTCACAAAGCGGCCGTAGTGGGCGATACGGTGGGTGATCCGTTCAAAGATACCAGCGGTCCCAGCCTGAACATCTTGATCAAGTTGATGAGCATCGTCAGCGTCGTGGGGGCGGGCCTGATTGTCCGCTACAGCCTGGTGGCGGTGGGGATTTTGTAGAGTTCGTTGACCGTGGCGGGCGGATGCCACTGGGGCGGGGACCGGCTGCGCTGATAGTACGCATTTTTTGGGGTGCTTAATGGGCATTCCCGGGCGTTTTTTTGCTTGGAAAGGCCAATTTTCCGAGTAATCTAGTTAACTAGCGGCGGCGCGGCGTATTTTTAACGTGTCGGTGATCGCCGGCGCCGTTAAAATATATCGATGATCAATAGCAAACGCAGGGGCTTCTGGTTTGCTCGGCACAGGCAGGGTGTGTCGATGGGATAATTGAGGAGAGTTTAGATGAGCTTTATTGGGTCGATGCAAATCGCAAAACGATGTTTAGCCTTTGCCGTCATGGCGGCATTTTGTGCCACTGCTGTGGCCGATGACAAAGTACCGACTCGAGTTTCAAAGACTCAGGAGCCGGTGGAAGGATACGAAATGGTCGAGATGTTTTCGGCGATGGAATCCGGAGACATCGAGGTCCGTTTGATTCCCAAGGATGCCACGCAGTCCACCGTGTTTGTGGAAAACAAATCCGATCGCGCGTTGGCCGTTAAGATGCCTGAAGCGTTCGCCGGAGTTCCGGTGTTGGCGCAATTTGGCGGCGGCTTCGGTGGCGGCGGTGGCGGTCGCGGCGGCGGCGGCTTTGGCGGTGGCGGCGGCGGCTTTGGCGGCGGCGGCGGCGGCTTTGGCGGCGGCGGTGGCCAGGGCTTTGGCGGCGGCTTCGGTGGCGGCGGTGGCGGTCGTGGCGGCGGTGGCGGCGGCTTTGGCGGTGGCGGCGGTCGTGGCGGCGGCGGCGGCGGTCTGGGTGGCGGCCTGTTCAACATCCCGCCCGGAAAAGTTGGCCGAGTGAAAGTCACCACGGTGTGCCTCGAGTTTGACAAAAACGACCCCAAGCCGAGCATGAAATACGAAATCAAACCGATTGAGGATTACGTCAGCAACGAATCCGTGATCGAAATGTGCAAGATGGTTGCCCGCGGTGAAATCGCCCAGCCGGTCGCGCAAGCCGCGGCGTGGAACCAGATGGAGGGTCTCAGTTGGGAGTTTCTGCTGAATCACGATCGCAAACGGCTCAGCAACGGATACCGCGAAAAGTTTTTTGCGCCGGAACACATCATGTGGGCCCAACAAGTTGTGGTGGTCGCGCAACAGCGCGTCGCTGCGGCGGGCAACAGCAAAACGAAATCAAATGAAAAGGCCTGGCGGACAGACGATCGCCAACGCGACTAATCGCCTGACGTGTTAAACAGTCCAACGGCGGCTCGATCGAGAGTCGCCGTTTTTTTGTGGAAACTGGTGGAAATGCCGGTCGACAGCCGCGGCAACCCTTGGGTCGTTCCACCGGTATTACGCGGATAGCGGCTGACCGAGTAAACGCAAAGCCGTTGAATGTATTTAATCCTATGGCGGATGCAGGCGGTGATTGCACCGCCAAATCGATGCCACTCAAATTTGAACCAAATCGGAATGTGGAACAAGACCGGAATAGAGACAGGTACCATGAACTTCAAAACCAGGCGGATGGCGTTTTTCGGGGTGACCTTACTGATGATGGGGCTGGCCTGCGGCGGTACGCTTCAGGGTCAGCTGACCGAAACGACCTCCGACCAAGAGCTATATCAGGGCATGGTCGACAAGGCCATCACCTATCTTTCCCAGCAAGGCCAGGCCGACGACGGTTCGTTCAGTTCGTTTGCGGGTCCCGGAGTTACGGCGCTGGTGGCGACTTCGTTGATAAAGAATGGCGTGTCGACGGAGGATCCGTTGGTGCGAAACGCGCTGGCTTACGTCGAGCGATTTGTGCAGCCGTCAGGCGGCGTGCACGCGCCGGAATCGCTGTACAAAAATTATGAAACGAGTTTGGCGCTGGTCTGTTTTGCCACGGCCAACCAGGAAGGTCGATACGACGAGTTGATTAAGAAGGCGGAGCAGTTCATCAAAGGTGGCCAATGGACCGAGCAGCGTAACATCGATCCGTCGGACCCAAGCTATGGCGGATTCGGGTACGGTAAACACGGGCGGCCGGACCTGTCGAACACTGCGTTTACGATCGAAGCGCTGCGGGCGGCCGGCAAAGACGGTAGCGACGAGGCCATCCAGCGGGCATTGAAGTTTGTGTCGAAAACCCAGAATCACGAGTCGCCTCACAACACGACACCGCACGCCGCCAAGAACCCGGATGGCGGTTTCTACTACACGCCCGCCGGCGAAGGCGAAAGCAAAGCAGGGACGACGCCTAACGGCGGCCTCCGCAGTTATGCTTCGATGACGTACGCCGGGCTAATGAGCATGTTACACGCCGATGTCGACAAAGATGATTCGCGCGTTCGGGCGGCCCGTGAGTGGATCAGTCGGCATTACGATCTGTCATCCAACCCCGGTATGGGGGCGGCGGGGCTGTACTATTATTACCACGTGTTTGCCAAAACGCTGCATGCGCTGGGGGAGTCCGAATTTGTTGACAGTGATGGCGTCTCGCACGATTGGCGCCGCGAGTTGATGGAAGAATTTGCGCGACGCCAAAATGACGATGGTTCATGGACCAATGCCGAAAACGACCGTTGGATGGAGGGCGACCCCAATCTGGTCACCGGGTACGCTTTGCTGGCGTTATCTTATTGTAAAAACCCATAGCTGGCTTAAGATGAACCAGGTTGCTGCGCCGAGGCTTCTGAACTCAGTCGACGGACGGGCAATCACTAATCCGTTGCTGTCTGCCATGCGAAATATTTGATGGCCAAGCGATCGACTGACGATGACAAGACGCTGTCCAACGATCCCACTCTAAATTCGCCCCAGCCGACTGCGAATGATGATCAAGCTCATCAAGCTGATGGGCAGATGCCGCCGGCTGAAGTAAATCCGTCGGCGCAAACGCTGGAAACCGAGGCAACTTCGCGGCAGACCATGCCACAGCAGTCGGGCGATACAGCGTCAGACAAGCCCGCGCCTACCACCGAAGCAAATCCGCCGTCCAATACTCAGCCGGAACAAGCGCGGGCAGATCGCGGCCGATCGAATCAAGCAACTCCAACATCTGACGCCGGGAAAACGATGGGCGAAGACAAGACGTATACCCATCAAACGGAAGGCGACCCGGCCCAAGCCGCACCTGACGACGCGACGGCGGTGGCGGCGCCAGTGTTCACGCGGCCCGATTCAGGGCTGCGGCCGCGCGACACCAGCCTGCCGGAGCGAATTGCGCGTTACGAGACGATTTCCAAGCTCGGCGAAGGTTCCTTTGGGCTGGTGCTCAAGTCGCACGATCCCAACCTCGACCGCGCCGTGGCCGTGAAAATCCAAAAATTCTCGGCGCTAGCCTCGCGGCAAACGGTCGACCGGTTTTTGCGCGAGGCTCGAGCCGCCGCCCAGTTACGCCATCCCAACATCGTGCCGGTATTTGAATACGGCCAATTCGCCGACAACCACTTTATTGTTTATCAGTTCATCGAAGGTAAAACGCTGAAGGAGTGGACGGTCGAGAACGAACCGACGATTGCGCAAAAAGCGTTAATGACGGCCAAGATCGCGGACGCCTTGGACTATGCGCACGCCTCGGGCATTGTCCACCGCGACATCAAACCGGCGAACATCCTCGTCGACGACCATGGCGAACCGCACATCGCTGATTTCGGATGTGCCAAACGCGAGCAAGCGGACGTCACACATACGGTGGAAGGCTCGTTGATGGGCACCCCGGCCTACATGAGTCCCGAGGCGGCCGCGGGCCAGTCACACACCGCCGATGGCCGCACCGACATCTGGAGCCTGGGGGTCATGTTTTACGAGATGTTGGCCGGAGAGCGGCCATTCCGCGGCAAGTTGACGGAGATTTTTCATGCCATCCAAAATGCCACCGTCAGGTCGTTGCGGCAATTCGATTCCACGATCCCGGTTGAATTCGAAACGATTTGCGAAAAATGCTTGGAGAAAGATCCGGAGCGCCGGTTCCAAACCGGACGCGAGTTGGCCGATGATTTGCGGCGGTGGATGCAGGGCCTGCCGATTCTTTCCCGCCGCACCAGCGTGGTACGCCGCACTTGGATGTGGGCCAAACGCAATCCGGCCGTCGCCAGTTTGTTGACCGCGGTGGCAGTGATCCTGCTGCTGGCATCGATCGTCTCGACATGGTTTTCGTATCAGCTGAAATCCAAACAGGATGATTTGCTGGCCAGCCAGCTGGTTTCATTGGAATCGGCCTCGCCCGCGTCGCTGAAACTGATCATCGACAACCTGGCGACGCTCAACGCCTCGTCCAAGTTAAACGATCTGTTGGCGACGGAAAAAAACCGCGACAAGCGAGCTCGGTACCAGTTGGCGGCTTACCAGGCCCAGCGGACGGCGGGCAGGCAAGATTTGAAGGGGATTGACGAAGTCGCCAAATTCCTGCCGCACGCCGAACCCGATGAGCTGCTGGCCATGGTCAATGTGATCAAACAGGACCCGGCGGCGCGCGGTCGCGTGGTGACCAGGCTGTGGGAATCCGCCAAGGCTGAGCAGTCGGGCGAGCGGCTGCGCGCTGGTGCCGCCTTGGCGCAAACCGATCCCGAATCAAGCAATTGGTCCGACCCGAAATATAGCGGGCAAGTCATCGGCGATTTGTTGAGTGAGTCCTCACAGCAACATCGCCGGGAATTAACCGATATTTTCAAGCCGGTTCGCCAGTCGTTGGAGAAGGGTTTGTTGGCAATCTTTAATTCGCAGGCACAAAAGACCTCTCGAGATCGCGCGGCCGACATTTTATCCCGGTTGTTTGCCGACAAGTTCGACGTGTTATGCCAACTGGGATTTTACGCTGAACCGTTTCAATTGAAATCTTTGTTCGACGGGTTGGATCCGCGTGACGAGCCCAGTGCGCGGCAACATTTACTCAAGGAACGGGAAAATCTCGATGAGTCGACCAATGCAGAGGATCGCTTTCACAAGGAAACCAACATTCAGTTGATGTTGGCGATCCTCGACTCCGATGAGGCGTTAACGACCGAATTGGATTACCAAACTGATCCCACGCTGCGCACCGCCTTGATTCATAGCGCCGCGTCCGCCGATGTCGATCAACGACGATTTCAGGACATACTGGACGTGGCCATTGGGGAATTGGATACACCGAATCGGCCCCAGCCAAAACAAGTTTCCGATCATCGGTTGATTGCCGCCATCGCTTCCTTGGGCGAGTACGGTCACCACCAAATCAACCAAAACCAACGATTGGACATCAAAAATCAGTTGCTTCACCTGTTTCAAAATCATCCCCACAGTGGTGTACACTCGATGTGTCGCTGGTTGTTGCATGAATGGGGGTTCGGCGACGATCTCCGTCAGGTGCTGGTAAATGGCGACGTGCAATCGGATCTACCCAAACCCGGATTTTCCTGGCACGAGGATCCGAATGGATTCTGTTTCGCCCTGTTTGGACCGGATGTCACGTTTCAAATGGGAAAACCTGAAAACCGCGGAGAGGAGCTGGAAAACGCCATCGATCGAACGGAAACGATTCACTACCGATTTGGCATCTCGACGTGTGAAGTCCAGGTGGGTGTGTTTCTGGATTGGGAGGAGTGGTCGATCGGCGAATGGATAAAAATGGTGGAAGCCGCCAGCGAAGGCGATCCAACTTCCAGGCCGACCGAGGAAATGATCATGAGCCGCAGTCGCCATCGCGACGCTCGAAAATTCGACCAGTTGGATCAACCGATCACCAGCGTTTCATGGGACGAAGCGGCATTGTTCTGCCATAGCTTTGACAGAACGGCGAGCGATGACGACGACCAGACCAAGGTTTACAAAATCGTTTTTGGAAAGCGTTTCGAGTTTAGCATGGTCGAAAACTCGGACTCGCTTGATCAGCCCGGACATTACCGACTGCCGACGGCGACGGAATGGGAGTACGCTTGCCGAGCCGGTACCACCACGCGGTACTTTTTCGGCCGCCAGTCGCGATGGATGAATCATTACGGCTGGAACATCAATAACTCCAACAAGCAATTGCACCCAGTGGCCCGACTCAAACCCAACGATTTTGGCATGTTCGACATGCACGGCAACGCCACCGAATGGTGCCACAATCGATTTGTCGCGAAGCAAGGCATGCGGGAAATTCGCGATCAGCATTACAACGAAGCGCCTCAAGACATGAGGGTCTACGGCCGGCAAGACAAAGGCGCTTGGGAGGCTTATGCAAGCCTTGGTTTTCGCATCGCCCGTACTTACCCGCCGCCATCGAGATAAGTCGATGGTTGGCCCTGGGGAAGCCTCCGGCCAGTCACCGAATCGCTCGTTGGAGACCGGTCCGAGTTTTTTCGGGATAATTGATCAAATCGTGATAAAATGACCCGGATCGCAAAAGTTTTTTTATCGAGATTGGCCGCCCGTCACCTATTCTTGGATATTGACGGTGACTTTTTATGTTGAACGCAATCGCTAAGATTGACGGTTAGAGCATCCTATGATCCGCAAATCCTTGTACGCCAAAATCTCTTACGTCTTGGTATTGCCATTGGTGGCCACGGCGATCGTGGGTGCGGACAGTCTGCGAATGCACTCGGTGGTTTCGGCAGCCGCCAGCTTGCGGGAACTGGTCACCGCAGAAGCGTCTCAGGACGAAGTCCTTGGCCGCACGCTCAGCGCCCATTACTTTCAGCTGACCGAAGGCGATCGCTTGACCGGCCAGATCGTCGGCATCGACAAGACCACTGGTCGCGAAACCGGTGTCGGATCGCTCAACGTATACCTGGTCCAACGAAGTGAAGTTCAACTTCAAACGACCACCGACAGCCAAGGCCGTTTTATCACGCCGTCGGCGGTCGAACCCGGCGCCTACACATTTTGCGTTGCCGGCAAAGAAGGTTTTCTGGCGTACGGCATTTACGTCGACACGGCACCGGCCGCAGGTGGTGAGGAAACTGCACCGGCGGCTGAAGCTCCGGACGACAACACGTTGCCGGCCCCGGACGACAACCGACGACGCGGTCCGTATGCGAGAATCTCATACCAACAAATTCCAGCCGCCCAAGACCAGCGAATTGCCGCTGCCGTTGTGCCGCCAGAATTCACGGCGCTGCAAAGAATCATGCAACGATATGTGCCGGTAAGCGTCGATGAAGCGATGCCATCGGCGAAATCCAAAATCAATGTCGAAAAATCGGTGATCGAGGGTGGTATCGAGGTTTCGTTGGAGCCGGACGGCCGGTTGTTGGGCCGCATTGCACCGATTGCTACCGACGAAAACATTGAGGTCCGCTTGCGGGAAATGAATGTCTTTCTGATTCAGGATGACGAAATTTATGGCCGGGGCGAAGTGGCCGACAACGGCGAGTTTGAGATTCTCGACGTCGAACCAGGCGTCTATGGATTTGCGGCTGCCGGCAAACACGGTTTCGCCGCCCTCAGTTTTGAAGCGAAGTCTCCGGAGCCAGACGTGGAAACGCGTCACCAAAACAGCGGACCATTTCGAACGGCTTCCAACAAAAACGAGTCGCGGCGAAAAAACAACGGACTCGAAGTAGCGATCTGTTTAGAAGAGGACATTCCCTTTCTCCGCGAACAGATCCGGCGACTTAACGAAGACGACGAGGAAGTCGTGGCCCAGGCCGACGACGACGCGTTGCCATTTGGCGTGCCCACAGGCGGCCCCGGCGGCATCGGCCCGATCGGAAGTGCTGGCGGCTTTGGCGACTTCGTACCTCTGCTCGAAGCGGGACTGGCTGCCTGGATCCTGGCCGAAGCATTTGACGACCGCGATGGTACGCGGGTTCTCACGCCCCCCGTCATTTTGCCGCCCGTAACAGACCCGCCTCCGGTGAGTCCTATCCAGCCGGGCCGGCCACAAAATGGACCCTCTTAATCCAGTCGCTTGGGCGCTGCCCCGTTTTTTTCTGGATGAGCAACGCGGACTCTGCGCGTGGACAACACACCGTTGACGATTCAGGTTGCCCTGCACACAGGGGCGGACTCAAATAAACAAGTCCTTAAACGTGCCAATTACATAGCGCGAGTCGACATTGACTGACGAGTTTACTCTGGAAATCTGTATCGCGTCGGTGGACGATGCGATGATCGCCGAACAAGCCGGCGCCGATCGGGTCGAGCTCAATTGCGCCGTTGAATTAGGCGGTTTGACGCCTTCGCTCGGCTGTGTCGAGCAGGTGATGCAAAGGATCTCGATTCCCGTGATAGCAATGGCGCGTCCGCGCGCATCGGGCTTCTGCTATTCCGATCGTGAGTTTGCCACCTTGATGCGCGATGCGGAGTTGATGCTGGCCGCCGGCGTGCACGGCATCGCTTTTGGCGTACTTGACCAGCAGCGGCGAGTTGATGTGGCCCGTTGCCGCCACATGGTTGAGATGATCGGCAGCCGCGCGGCCGTGTTTCATCGTGCTTATGATCTGGTAGAGGATTGGCAGCGGGAATTGGAAGTTTTGGTCGATTGCGGTGTGACGCGCATCATGACCAGCGGTCAGCAACCGACGGCCGTCCAGGCGATTGGCGTATTGCAGCAATTGGTGCGAAAAGCGGGCGACCGGATCCAGCTCATCGCTGCCGGCGGGATTCGATCCCCGCATGTGGCCCGGCTGGTTGAAAGCGGGATTCGTCAGATTCACGCGGGCCCCCATCGATGGTGCCTCGATACCTCACAACCCCCGCAGGGACGAGTCTCATTTTACGGTGATCCGCCTTTGCCCGATCAATACCGGCAGGTGTCAGGCGAGGAGGTGGAAAAACTGGCCCAGCAGTTGCCCGGCTGGGCGGCACGGCACGGCCAGTGATGTCAGCGCGACTTGACAATTTGGTCCAGTTTGACGATTATTTTCGGTTCGCATTGAAAACAGTGAAGGCATCAAAATGAAAATTCAAACGGGCGACATGGTCCAGGTCATCAGCGGCGGCGACAAAGGCCAAACCGGAAAAGTATTGTCGGTGGACCACGAGAAGAAAAAGGTGTTGGTCGAGGGGATCAACATGGTGCACAAGCACGTGCGGCCCAGTCAACGTAATCCCCAAGGCGGACGTTTGCACAAAGAAATGCCGATCGACGTCTCCAACGTCATGGCGCTCTGTCCCAAAACCAACAAAACGACGCGAATTGGCGTGCGATTTCTCAAAGACGGTTCCAAGGAGCGGTACGCCATAGTCAGTGGTGAATCGATGGGAACCATCTCGCCGCCCAAGAAGGCCTACGCCAGCTAATTGCCGTAGTCTCAGCCGATTACGGTTGATCCGGTTCAGATTCCGCGCGGGCCTGCCGCGGCGGCGCGGCATTCAGCTCAAGCACTCGCACATTAATCTGATCCACCATCGCTTGGCCGACGCCGGTCAATGCCAGCGTCAGCTGCAATTGGGAGTCTTCGGCCGGACTGCGATACAGGGTGAACTCCTGCCAGCCGTCGGTGACCAGAATCCGTTCTCCCAGGGCAGGCCCACCGATGGAGTCCATGATCATCAGCCCGTCCAACGATCCTGAGATCGGCCGGGGCACGTTGATCCAGCCATGAATCCGCACCAGTTGACCGGCTTTGACCGGCACTTTGGCGGATTTAATCCACAGCGGCGTGCGGTCGGCCAGCTGCGATCCGGGCCGCTCCGCAGTTGAGGCAACCTGCATCATCAAGGCTCGCTGACCGTGGACGACGTTGTCGGGCACCAATTCCACGCGGGTTCGTAAGTGGTCGATCTCCGAGCGGTGATTTTCCCACCCGTTTTCCGTCATATGCTGTAGGTCTTCGAAATCGCCTCCGCTCAAGCCGTTCGGTTGCCACGGTTGCGCGGCGATGCGATCAATGGTTCCAAAATGGATCGGCACCAGCGACACATGTGTCAACAAAGGATTAGAGGTTAACGGGCTGAACTGCGAACGAGCGTTGAAGAGTATGGCACTTCGCGCCGCGGCCAATTTCTGGTCGGCCACGGCCAACAAGCGGCTCGCCGTCATGGCACTGCCGTTGGAGATCAGGGCCTGCGCTTGCCGCAGGGCATTGTTCGCTTCGTTGATTAAGCCCGATGCCGTGGCTTGTCTCTGACCGGTCCGGACCAGTTGGTCGTTAATCAGCTGTGAAATTGCCAGCCATTGTTGGGCAATAGTCAAATGCATTTGGGATTGGGAGATGGAGCCGGCCACCAGATACGATTCCGCCAACCGGCTGATGACTTGAGGTTCTTGCGTGATCACCACCGCTTCCAGGCAGGTGCACGGATCGATGGTGATTTCGTTGCCCACCATGGCCCTTCCTTGGCTGAGCGGGATCAGACCGTTTTCGGTCAGGTGGTAAGGTTGCTCGGATGACGTCAAGCTGTGATCCGTAAAGAGATAATTGGTGACCGGCAGCTCGCCGGCGACCCATTGTTCCCGTTGCGTGGTTCGCTGGATCAACACCAGTCGCGCTCGATCGGTGGCGAGCGTCGTCATCTGGCTGCTGCGATCCCGCGATTCGTTGCGGTTGACCACCGTCCCGCCGCACACCCATGGGTGCAACTGGTCCAGATGTCGATTGAGCCAGCGCAGCGACCAGCGCCGCAATCGCGCCATCGGGTCGTCGGCGTCCAAACGGCTGCGCGAGACAAATCGCAATCCCCGCGCGCCGCCGGCAATCGCTTCGTAAGCCATGAACTTCAATTGTGCCGGCTCGAGCGGCAACGGTGGGACTCGGCCTGCCATCGCGGCGGTCTGGGTGGCAATCGTCGTCGGCAGTTCAGTTTGAATCGTGGCCCACAGCGGCAGAGTCTTGTCGGCTAACGCCGTTCGTTGTCGAATCCAATCACTGTATTGGCTGAGAATAAAACTGCCGCCGATGGGTTCGAAACCGACGCACAAAATGTCCAACTCGCGCGACAGGCCAAACAAATCCGAATCGACATGGCCAACCATCGGTCGCTGAAGTCGAAAATCAGAAGCTTGCACTTCTTGACGCAAGGTCTGGATTTGCGACACATCCTGTTCGGTCAATCCCTGGCCGGCCGACCAGGCCAGTACGCGATCGTATTCCGCTGAAATGGGATACAAGCCGGCCGACTCCGGCGGCGGGCAGATGATCCACATGTCCAGCTGCTGGGCGTGACGAAGCTGTTGTACGGTTGCGGTGTCCGGTAATTCGATCGTGTTGAATCCCAACTCTTTCAGTTGCTCAAATGGTTCGCCTTGATGCTGAATAACCCGGGCAAAAAATGGCTGGCCGCCAACTTCTAATACGGTGTTGTGGCACTGCGCAAGTGCGGGACGACGCGAATCATCCTGATTTTTGGCATGACCCACGGGTTTGATCTGGGGATCAAAGCGGACGGTATCGGCGCGGACCGCGACGCGACTAGCGTCCACCGCGCCCAACACCTGATCATCGTCAATCCAAACCGTGCTCGTTCCCGGCCCGCTGTATACATTCAATACCAATTTGTCCACGTAGGCGTCGCGTTCGTCGACGCGTGACGGGTATTTGGCCCTCAGTTTCCAGACGGCTGGCTCCAGTGCTTCGACCAGCGACTTTCCGGAATCAGCAAAATCAAGCTTCCGCCATTGATTGGTGTCGCGGTAAACCGGTCCGGGCAATAACACCGTCATCGGGCCGGATCGGTTTGGGTCTTGCGTGTGCGGCAACACCACGCGAACCAACAACTGAATTTGTGGACGCGTGGCCTTGATCCATACGCTGGGGGCCAGTTCACGGATCACAAACGCCGGCTCAATCGGCTTGGCGACCAGGATTTTGGTCCCGTATCCAGCCTTGAAATGAACCTGGTCGCAATCCGGCGCCGTGCGAAATTCGTCGACGGACTTGCTCACCAACCAGTATTGGGCAGCGATCTGGCAATCGGTCTCGCTCAATACCCATTTGCTCGAGCTCTGCTGGGCGGTCGCATCGCCATGCATGGCCAACACCATGAAGAGACTCGCGGTGGCCGGTATCCAGTTGAGTCGGATTCGTTTGTGCGGGAATTTCATGGGCGTTACTGTTTGAAAATCTCACGAATGATGCATTCCGGCATCGACCGCGTGTTCTTCAGCAAATTACGCGGCAAAACGCGGTCTCCCAGGCACCACACCAATTGGTGCCGCTCTTGTATCAGCGGCCATGAATTCATTCCATATCGATTGATGTTGCCAAAATTCAACACGACACAGATTCGCTATCAGACTGACGCGGCGTCGGAACTGCTTGTATCACAACTAGTTAAGCACCAATTCGTGCCCGGCGTTGGAGTTTTGGCATGGTGCATGCATTTTGGGGGAACCAAACACCCATGGAGAAACAACATGCAAACCGGACCAAATCATCGTCTTAGATCCCAAACCGACGCATTGCCTGCCGAGATTAACGAATTGATTCAGCGAGTTGCTGATTTGCCATCCGGCCACCGCCTGGAGCTGGAAGATTCGGTCCAACGCGTGCTCGAGTTCACGCAACGGCGCCGCCGCATTCTCAATCTGGTGCAAGAGGCCTTGGGGCAACTCAGGCTGGATATGAAGTACTTGATGTTTGATCTGGATGCCACAAAACGCGAGCGAGATTTATACAAAAAGGCTTTGGACGGCGAAACGTAAGCGACAACTAAAATTCTTCTCCGACGAATCGAAGAATCGGTCGAGGCAGCCATGCCTGGCCGATTTTTTGATGCGCTACCGGGTTTCGGTGATTGGCGGCAATACAAGCAAAAAAACCGATTGAATACGTCGCATTAGGGCGAGGTGGCCCGGATGAAGGCCAAAAATCGTTGTTTTTTTGGCCGATTAGGAATAATATGTCTGTTACAGGCTTTTTGCCAAAACCATCTCTTCGCCAGTTTCCGGGTGCCTCGTTTGTTCATTTGCAGGGCGCACGGATGGTTCACCTGGAATTCCCGCCGCATCGATGAATATCAAAACTGGAACTATGTCTCAAATCTCGGCCGACCAGTTTGCCCAACGGCTGTACGATTGCCGCTTGATGGACAACAAGCAGATCAATGCTGCCTTTTCCGAGTTGGGCACTCGCGACGTTACGGTGGAAGAGCTGCAGCGTAAGCTGATTCATAATGAGTTGCTCACGAACTGGCAAATCCAGCGGGTCATGGACGGACACCGATCGGGTTATTTCTACGGCAATTGGAAAGTCCTCTATATCGTCGGTACCGGAACGTTTGCGCGAGTCTACCGTGCCGTGCACGTCAACACGGGGGATGTGCGGGCGGTCAAGGTTTTGCGAAGTCGTTACAGTGATGACCTGGTCACGCGGGAACGGTTCATGCGCGAAGCCCGCACCGTCATGAAATTGCGTCATCCGAACATTGTGCCGATTTACGAAGTCGACAGTCACCGCGGCCGCATCTATATGGTGATGAATTTCATCGAAGGCCAAAACCTGCGTGAATTCCTCAAGGCCCAAGGGCGCGTCAAGGTGATGACGGCCTTGGAGATCACTCGCGACGTGTGCGCCGGTTTGGACTATGCAACGCAGCACGGAATCACGCACCGCGACGTCAAGCTGTCGAATGTGCTGCTGTCCAGTTCTGGCCGGGCCAGCCTCGTCGATTTCGGCTTGGCCACGGCCGACGACGAAATGCGAGGTGGTTTTTTTAACCCGCGCAGTGTGGATTACGCCGGATTGGAGAAAGCTACGAACGTTCCTCGCCATGATAAACGCAGCGATATCTTTTTTGTTGGCTGCAATCTTTATCAAATGGTTTCCGGCAAGCCGCCCCTGTTTGAAACCCGGGAACGCATGCGGCGGATGAACCCCCAGCGTTACCGAGAAATACAACCCATTTCCACGCTGATGCCCGATTTGCCTCATCGCGTGGTCAACTTGATCAATCGCACCATGATGCTCGATCCGGCGGCCCGCATTCAGACTCCGCGCGAAGCACTGGATGAAACGTGCGCAACGATCAATGCGGTAAAGGAAGGTGACAATCGCCGGTATGACGCCCAATTGTCAAAACAGGAAGCTGAGGAATATGCCAAGCTGACCAGGAAAACTTACGAAGGTCGCGACTACACCGTGATGGTGGTTGAATCCAATACGTCGGTCCAAGATGTGTTGCGGAGACGCCTCAAAAAGCTCGGCTACCGCACGCTGATCCTGGGCGATCCCTTGCGGGCGCTGGATCGATTTCGCAATTTGGATCCGGCCGAAGACCTACCCGCCGATTGCGTGGTGTTTGGAAGTGCCGGGTTGGGTTCGGCGGCCGTGCAGGCGTTTAACGAACTCATAAACATTCCCACGAAAGGTGAGGTGCCGGCCATCTTGCTGGTCAGGGACGAACAGATGATTGAACTCGGCGCCCAAGCCGAAGTGAAGCCGTATCACCGGATCATCTCGCTGCCCATAAAGTTTCCGCGGATCCGCCGGGCATTACGGGAATTGCTGCACATTGAAGTCGAGGAGCCGGTCAGCGACGACGACGAAGATTGACTGTCGGCCCCGCCGGTCGCTGGCACGGATTCAGCATAACAGCTGTGCTGCGTTCCCAATTAGCATGCCGTTGGGGGTGCCTATAGCAGAGAATTCCGACCAATCCGGCCGCAAATTACCCCGCAGCGCGCAGCGGCGCAAGCGACCGACGCCAGGCTCAGCGCGAAGTTTCTTCGACCGGTTTTCCTGAAATGATCTGCTGCACGCGCTGACCGGTTCTCTCAATCTCCGATTGCTGCAAACGCCGCCGCAGCTGGGCAAATCGCTGGCCGCCCGAACCGGATTCCTGAATCCACTCCCGCGCAAATTCTCCCGATTGGATTTCGGCCAGGATTTCTTTCATGTGGCCGCGGACCTGATCGTCGACAATCCGCGGGCCCCTCGTGTAATCACCGTATTCGGCGGTGTTCGAGATGTGGTCGTGCATGTAAGCCAAACCACCGCGGTGCAACAGATCCACAACCAATTTGAGTTCGTGCACGCATTCGAAGTAAGCCATCTCCGGCGAATAGCCGGCGTCGGTCAGTGTCTCAAATGCAGCCAACATCAAATGGCTGATGCCGCCGCATAACACCACTTGTTCTCCAAACAAATCGGTTTCCGTCTCTTCGCGAATCGTCGTCTTCATCACGCCGACGCGTCCACCGCCAATCGCCTTGGCGTAAGCCAGCGCCAACGGCCAGGCTTGTTCGTCCGTGCCGCTTCCCAGCGCGACGTAACACGGCACGCCGCTGCCCGCCTCGTATGCCGAGCGGACCCGATGCCCGGCCCCTTTGGGTGCGACTAACAGCGCCGCCACGCCGGCGGGTGGTTGGACCAGTCCGTAATGCAAACTGAACCCGTGACAACAAAGCAGAGCATCATCCGGTTGCAAATGCGGTGCGATCACTTCGTCAAAAACTTGACCGTGCACTTCATCCGGCAGCATCAAACAAATCAACCGGCCGGCGGCGGCCGCCTCGGCCATGGATTGAGGCTCGAACCCATCCGCTTCCGCTTGCCGGCGGCCGCGGCCGTCGCGTTGACCAACCAGAACCTGGCAACCGCTGTCGCGCAGATTGAGCGCGTGGGCTCGGCCTTGAGCGCCATAACCAATGATGGCAATAGGGCAGTCGTCCAGTGGACGGAGGTCAAGATCGGTGTCGTAGTAAACTTTCATCATGTCACGCACGTATTTGTTGAGTCTAGTTGCCGGCAGTCAACGGTCGCGACTGCAGGCTTCAAATGCTCTCGAGGCAATTGCTGTGGGCCATCCGACGACCTATGATCAAGCGAGACTGGTCCGCGCACACCGCCTCAGGCCGTGAGTGTCAGAGCGAGGCCAATTTTGAAGCAGCAGTCCTGATTTCATTATGCCGGGCGATATCAACAGGAAAAGGCCGCGGGGCATCGGGTGCGGTTACCTGGTAAAGCTAACCGTGGGCACCAGTCTGTTGATGATTGCCAACAGCTACCTGGTGGGCAAACTGGTCGAGGCCAGCCTCCCCAGCATCCCGGAGTTTTTTCACGATGTCCGCCTGTTTCAGTTCTGTCAGATCTTTTTTCCAATTTTCCTGGTAATGCTGCAGTTCTGGCTGTATGACCGCTTCCGCGATTACCAGTTGCGGCGGCAGGCCGAGCAGGATCAGATTGGTTGACCGCCGCGCAGGCGATTAACGTTGTTTGATTAGGACTTTTTCGGCGCCCAACGAAAACTGCTCGCCGTCATCGAGATAGCCGCTGATGACACAACGTCCCCGCGCCCACGCAGGTATTTCCAATTCGGCCTGGAACGGACCGGCACTCACTTGCAAGGCGATCTGGCAACAGGTTTTGCAGTTGGCCTTTTGGTAGATTTCCTGGTACGAGGCCAGTGCCTGGTGTTCGGCCACAAATTCGCTGCGGCGGGGCGGCCGGATGTGCATGCGATCGCGGGCATAATCGAGCTTTAACACCAGCTGACCGGCGTGCGGTGCCTGCCCGCTGACGGCAATTCGCTTGCCGCTGGCTGCCTCCGCAGGTGTCGACAACTTCAAGGACTCGGGACGCGGCAAGCGCAGCAGTGGATCACCCAACAGGTGGAACAACTGCAAATGCTCATAGCGCTCACGATCCAGTTCGTCGGCCGTGGGACTGAGGGCTTTACCCAACAGCTCGATGGCGTGCCGCATATCCGTTTGCGACTCATCGTCGTCGAGTTTTGCCTCCTCCATCAAACGCTGTTTTGCCGCTAAAAACAATTGGCCCAGCGTCGCATGCTCCCCGTCAAAGTATTCGTCGATCAACCCCAACGAAAAAATGCTCATGCCATAGGGTGTGGTGACTCGAGTGCCGCCCAACACGGCGATCGGCCCACGCGGCAAACGCACCAGCTGTTCGCCCAGGCAATCGCCTGGCATGTCAAATGCGCCGGTGTAACACGACAACATGATGGCAACCGGTAATCCCAGCCGGCAGTCAACTTTTTGCAAATCCTGTTGACCAAAAATGGGAAATCCGCCGGCCGGCGTGCGGACGTAATCCAACCGGTGCGGATGGCCGTGCCCCATGTAAACCCAAAACAAGCATCCTTCGTTGAGCCGCTCGACGGTCGTATCGACGAACTTCCGCGGGTCCGGGCAATAGGCACTGCACCAACTGGCGTAGGTCATGCTCGTGTCAAACGATGCTGGGATCAGATCGGTAATGAATTTTTTGGAAGTTTTCTCGATCACGTGATCCGACAACGGTCCAAAGCCCCCCGTGCCGGCGACAAAATTAATCCGCCGTTTCCACGGGCCCGGTTGCGACCGGGATTCATAGTTGACGATCTTGCGAATCTGCTCGCGCAATTGCTCGGTTGTCTTGACCGGGATCCGCCCGATAGCGACGTCCGGGACCCCATCGCCATTGCAATCAGCAAACGTGTTGTCGGTGGCGATGACCGGTTCGGATCCGTATTTGGAAACGACTTCGGCCCGCACATAATCGGTCGACACCACCGTCCGCTGGTTCAATCGATCCGGGCTGTCGCCCACGATCACCACGTGTTTCAAATTGCCGTACTGCACCAGCTGGCGAATCTGCCGTTTGATGCCGTAGGCATTGCCGGCCGGAGAAATCACATAGACGATGTGACCTTGGGATTGGCGATAGTCGACCCAGGAATCCAGCTCATCGACCCAATCCTCCGGACACAGCACCAAGGTATCGGCTGAGGCCGCGAGACGATTTCCGGCATTCAGCGGCGAGCCGATTTTGGCAATCGGGGGGGCGATGCCCTGCCCGCTGGCAAAATTCAGTTGCAGCGCGACAAGGCCGCCGCACAATGCCAACAAAAACTTTCTGGCCCCGCATGGACGCACGTGATTATTCCGGTGTGAACAGAAACAGATGATTAGACTTTAAGATCTATTATCGTCACGAGACAAGCCAGATTCACAGCAAGCTCGTCAAAAATACAGCTTGCCTTTGACCGCTGTCATTTTCGCCTGGATAATTCTCGAAATCAAAGAGAAATGGGTGGGCGACCATCGATTTGCCCTTTGCTGCGTACGCCGGACTACCAAACCCGTCACGCGTACCCCCGGTTTGGACCCTCTTTACCTATTGATCGGGTTCCGACGGGTCGTCGGATTCGTCGGTGGTTTCTGCCGGCACGTCCGTAGGAGCGCCGGAATCGATCAACATGTAACCAGACCAGAAAAACGGATGATCGGCCTTCATTGGCGCGTCTAACGTCGTTTGGCGAACCCGCGACTCCAAGTCCAGATTGAGTTCCGATTGTTGCAGCAAGTCGACACTGCGTTTCCAGGCGTCGGCCGGTGATTGGTCGTCCAGCTGCGTCACAAATTCGCGCGTCAAGTCGATGGTGGATTGACCGCCGACGCGCCAGCGGCTGATGAGGATCGTCCGGGTGCCGGTGGACATCAGTGAGCAGGTAGTGAGAAACAGTTCGTCGCCGTTGGCCCGGTTACGCGTCGAGCCCTCGATATTAGACGAGTAGCCAGACAGCACCAGTTGTTCGACTCCGCGCCACGGCAACATCATCCAACTGGCCAGGTCGGCCCCGAAGCGCCCTTGATCCACTTGCAGTGGCGCCAAGGCATAAGGCCCGTCTCGGCCAACGTCTTTGGTATCGTGCCACACCAACAACAGATCGATGGTGGCGGACATCAAACTGGAGGGTCCCACCAGCGGCTGGTTGATTCGCACGACGTCCGGCAATTCCGTTTTCAGCTGTTCCCAGCCGCGCTCGATCAAGGAACCGTCATCGCGGATGAAATTGCGTTTGGCCACTACGGCCGATCGTCGGAAGCGGCGGTTAACTCGCTCGTCGGGTACGGCCAGTGAGACTAGCGGCGCGTACCGAATCTTGAGTTTTGCGTTGAGATTGACCGACGCTTCTGCGGTACCGTACTGCAGCAACTCCATGGGCAAGTACCAGGCCCGGCCATCGGGCACAAAGATAATTTCCTCCAGAGAGCCCACTGATTGCGGGTCGGCTGAGGCAAAAATCAGCCTGGTGAGCTCGCGCGCGGTTTCGCGCCAGTCTTGTTTTTGAAATATGTCGACATCGTAAATCGCTGCCTTGTCGGCCACGCCAATTTGCTTGATCAAGTTGTTGATTTCACGTTCCAGGTTCCGCGACTCAATCGGTTTGTCGATGGCATAACGGTTGGCGCCCAGATTGATCACGTAATATCGAGAGCCGATTTTCAACAATGACACGATCAACTGCCGTTCATTCAGCCGCTGTTGCACATCGGTCATGCCCAGCAGCGGCGGAAATACCAGGTCGAACGCTTCGCGCTGCAGGGCAATTTTGCGGAGGAATGTCTCTTGCGCGATGATGACCTCGCCCAATTGATCCAACAGCTTTTTTTGCTGCGTGTATTCATCGGACTTGTCGTCCGGTACCACCGGCAGCTGTTCCAATTGTTCCCGCAATTGAGCGGCTTGTTGCACCATATCCTGGTAGGCCGGGTAGCGGATCACTAACTGTTGTTTTTGTTGCTCGGCTTGATCCGACAACGCTTCGGGCGGGGCTTCCAACAACCAACGCAAGGCCATCAGGCGGCCGCCGAACGGCAAGGTGCTGAAAAATCGCTGCCGCCGCACCAATTCGGCGATATTAATGGCTTTGTCCTTGGCATCGCGATCGTGGGCGATCACGAACCACCGCTCCATCGGCTCGAAATGCGGCGTGACCTGAAAGGCCATGGTTTCAATCGGGTTCACCAGCCAATCTGTTTCCACGGGCTCGCGAAGCACGGCGTCGTACAGCAACTCTTGATCTCGCTGCGTGGCCGCGTTGGACCGCACGACACTATCGGCAAACCCCACCTGGAACAGCCGTCGCGAAGTCTTTCGGCTTTGTTTGACAAAATCTTCCATCGCCGCATCACCGCGGTTGACGTCGTTCGACAGGTAATGCGCCATGGCCGAAACATAAAACCAGCGCTTCATCACGTCGGATTGCCGCAAATCATTGCGGCTCACTTTGCGGCGGGCTTGGTCCAGCAACCGTTCGGCAGTGTTGGCATCGCCCGCTTCGCCGCTGGCCAACGCAGCTTGTACCAGCAGCGAGGCCTCCAACGGCTTGGCCCGCTGCTTGTCGGCCCAGGCAATAGCCGGTTCCAAGGCGGGAAAAATCTGACCGTTGCGGGCGGCTCCAAACACGTTGGCCGCCGAACGCAGCGCTTCCTCAATGACGTCATACTGGTCGTACGCCGCGGCCGAAATGGAGGCTTCCAGGTACATCTGCTGTGCGGCTTCCCACTGCTGGTTTTGCTCGGCGATCCAACCCAATTCCAATAAAGCAATTGGGGTCAGCGGATGATCAAAATTGCCGGAGCACTGCAGCGAGTTGCGCAACATGGCGGTGGCCGTGGTCCAATCCTCCAGTGATGATTGGGCAATCCCCTTAGCCACACCGCGCCATGCGCCGGCAATCGAATCATCGCCGCCACTGGCCAGTTCCGTGGCCAGACGTTTGGTCAGCGGGTCGTATTTGCAAGTCGGCCCTTTGATCTCGCGGCGACGATGCAGCGCCAAGGCCACACATCGCATCACTTCGGCCAAATCGATAGATCGCCATCGCGCCGGATCGATCGCGCCCCCCGCGCCGCGAAGCACCGCTTCGTTTTCCTGATCCGATTTGCCCATCAACACGAGCATCGAATCATTTAATTTGCCGACAGTGAAACGGCGGGTCGTGGTCGCCCAAGGAACGTTTTGGGCAGCGCGCAGGCCAGCCGAATCAGTTTGAATGGAATTCGGAAACCGGGTGCGGCTGGGCCATGCTTGGAAATCTAGATAAAGCGTTAAGGCGGCTTCGTATTGCTCCAACGCCTGCGAATATTCGCCCACGTGGTACAAACTTTCACCAAAAATCGTCCAGTAGCAGACCGAATCTAAAAAGTAACCGTTGATGTCGCGGTAAGCCGTTTTGCTCATGGCCCGCATTTGTTTGGCGGCCGTCTCATACTCGCCCATAAGATAAAGCGATCCAAACACGCGGTAATAATCGGGGCGCGGCAGCGGCTGAGCCGACTGGATTTGGGCCGTTGTCGAAACCGGATGGACGACCAGTCCCGACAATAAACCAACGATCAGCCACACACCCATTTTCCTGGAAGACTTGTTCACGTTATTGCCTCTTTGTTAGCGACCGTTGTGCAACGGTGATCGCGCCAGAAATGGCGAAAAAGATCCGACGAGAAGGATTGACTCGCATTGCTGTCAGTTTCGAGTTGGGCTGCGATCGGGACTGCCAGCAAGCACTCGCCGCTGGCAGAGCAAGCACTCTTCGTCCGATATCTCGCGTTCCGTCCGCCCTGCTTCGTCGCCCCATTGGTGAATTAAGCATACCGGCCAGCAGGTGGAAAAACGAGCTGTTTTTTGCCTCTGGTCGATCAAACCAAGTTAAACATGCAGGATTGTGGCGGATTTTTCGCCAATTGGCCAAAGTCTCACTCGGACACGGTCCGATACAAACTGTACTGATTAATCCGATTTTACGCCCGCGCCCGTTTGGCTCGCGCGGTCGTGGTTGTTCGGATGGTTGCATCGTGGAATCCGAAATTGCCACGCGGATAGCATGGAGTCACTGCAAGCAATGAAACGCAAAACGACAATCCATTGGATCAACGGCCTGTTGTGTGTGGCGGCACTTTGCTCCGCGGCTACCTTCTCGGGATGTCAAGTGAGCCTTGCCGGCCAGACATTACCCAGTCCGTATTACTTCAAAGACGACATTCAGTACTATCGCAAAGGTCCTGAGTTCAAATTGTCTCGGGAAGCGGCGGCGCAAAAAGCTGCCCGTGCCGAGGAGGTATTGCGAGGTCAATAAGCACCGAGTTGATGAAGCTCAGTTAACGGGAGACCACCACTGCAGTGTGCAGTGGTGGTTTTTTTGTGCGGGCGGCTGACCTCACCGTCTCATCTGTTGTTGCTGGCATCCCTCCAGGATGCGATATGTTGTGGATGCCCGTTGCGGTGGTGTGTGGCTCGTCGAGTTCCGGTGGTGTCGCTGCGCTCAACCACCGGCTAATGGCTGGCATCCCTCCGGGATGCTTTGCAACATTGTTTGTCTTTTATTCGTTGTGCCTTTCTGACGGGATTTGGCTTGGGAATTTGCAACTCGCGCATGGCTGACCGGCGTCACTTGAGTTAAAAAACTTCCAGCCGGGCACCGCTCGTTGGAACCACGCCCGCTTGCCGCGCGCGTCGATCCAGTTCTTGCAGCGCGGACCG
>JBFILF010000006.1:0-27180 GCA_041599835.1 Pirellulaceae bacterium | reverse complement strand
GTCAACGTCGTTTTACGGCATCCGACAAAAACGTTGCGCCGGCCCGCGACAATTTGCCGTAGTTATGACCCACACCAGGCACAATCTGTAATGTCACGGTACCGTCCACTCCTTTGCTTTCCGCCAGCTGGTTCATCGCCGCCACCCAGTCGGTGGCCTGAGTCACGTGCGTCTTGCCCGTGTTCTTCAACTCCTCGACATCCAATTCTCCGACAATGACTCGTATGGGCAGTTGACTCGCTTGCAACCAACCGTCGGGGTCTGGAGTGACGTCGATCGGCACGCGCTGGCCAGTGTCGCCCCATTTGAAGTTGCCCTTTCGCGGCTGCATCCCGTACGGCCAGCGCTCGTTGGCATCCGGGAACGCAAACCACGCTGGACTGCTGATCAACGCGGCGATTATGCGTTCGGGATGACGGACTATATAGCGATTGGCAAACTGGCCGCCGGCCGAATGTCCAAACAGCAAGAACCGACCGTCGTAATTCGGATTCATCTTTTTATAGACGTCGATGATCTCGTGCAGAAACGCGTCCGCGCCGATCACGCGGCCCGTCAACGTACGATACCCGCCCAGCGCACCCGGTTGTGAGCAGGCGAAATTGCCATTGTCAAAGGCTGGCGCAACGAGGATGACGCGGTTTTCTTCCGCGAACGCAAACCAATCGTCAATGCAATTGGCGGCTGCCTCGACGGCCGTGCCCTGTGAAAACACACCGTGGCAAATGACCAGTATCGTCGAGTCGGGCCTGACGCTTTTGGGCATGTACTGCACGTACGCACCGTGATCGACCCGTTTTTGCACTGCCTGCCCAATTTCGTTGCGGCGGTCGAGACTTGGATTTGGCGACTGGCCAACAGCCCCGGGTCCCACCCACGAAACGGCAATGAAAACGACACGCAAAAACATGGTCGACATTTGAAGCTAAGCTTTCCCAAGATGGTTGACTTTTGGTCCAATCACGCCGACCAATAAACCAATGCCGGCCGAGGGTAACGCCAAAATCAAGGTAACGTTGTCGAGGACGCCCACGTTCAGCATCACCACCGCCGCGCGGCCGATTGCGCAGAGAACAGCGCCGGATAAGGCCACGCGCGTTGATATCCGTGTCAACGGTTCTGCCATGTCAAATTAGCTTGAACTATTACTGTCCTGCGATCGGAAATGCTTCATGGGCGGATCCGATCGTGAACACCTGGCCATCAACCAGCTGCAGCCCGATTCCGTGTTCTTCATCCCAGGGAACGACGAAATCCATGCCAATCGCTACTGATCCATCGACCACAGGATGAATATACACGTTATCAAACCGCACGATTTCATTCAGCTCGTTTCCTGACTTGATTTCAGGCAGCATGTCTTCGAGCGTTCCGGCTCCGCCAAACAAACCCGTCCCACCCATCGCTGCCCGGTAAATGGGATAAGTTTCGCGATAGTAATCGTAAATGGCGCTGCGGACGAGTTCATGAAGCGCCGCTTCGTTCTTGATCAGATTGTCAATTGCCGTTTCTTGCTCTGGTTTGATACCGTCGCTCATGGCCTCGTAAACCTGCAGGGCGACCGGCGTCGGATGCTTGGCCGTTGGTCCGCCCAGATTTCCGTGCAAATAATTGAGTTGCACAACACGGATCTTGGCATTGCCGTAGTTGTATTGACTGGCCTCCCACCGCGCGATGGATGCCGGGTCGTTTGGATCGATCACTGGAAAATTCGTCATCGGACTGCCTGGTTGGGGATTTTCAATACATCCGCAGACGGCAAGCACAAGGACCACCGTCAACAGCCGAATGGGAGACCGAGTATGTTTCCTCATTCAACAGGTTCCCATTTTTACTGCAGTTCACTAGTTTTACCGGTCGAGGCAATCGTCACGAAGCGGCACCGCCTAATTTTTGCCGCCGAGATTCGTCTGCGCCGCCCAATCCGGTGCCGCCCAGTTTCGCCGTCCAGTTTTTCGTCCGGTTTGCGCTGCCAATTCAAGCCGTGTTTTGGACCAGTTGGATAAGGTTTCCACAGGTGTCGTTGAGCACGGCCGTAATGGCAGTGCCCATCTTGGTTGGCGGTTGCGTGAACTCCACGCCCATCTTGGTGAGACGTTCAAATTCAGAATCGATGTCCGCCACGCCAAAGGCGGCAAACGGTATTCCGTCTTTGACCAATGCCTTCTTGAACGGCGGGACGGCCGGGTGGGCACTGGGTTCTAACAACAGCTCGACGCCGTCGTTATCGTCGGTTACGGTCAGCCACCGATATTGGCCCATCGGGATGTCCGTTTTCTTTTGGAATCCCAGTGTCTCGGTGTAAAATTTCAACGCCGCTTCCTGGTCGTCGACAAACACAGTGGTCACGATGATATTCATAATATCGTCTCCGTATTCAAAGGTATTTCCCCAGCCATTTCCGGTACAACTTGCGAATCGGGCCTGAATCGAGCGAATGAATTTTCGTTCGTCCTTTCCACGTGGTTCGAATCAGCAATGCTGCCTCCAGCACGTTTAAATGCTTGGAGATGGCTTGTCGGGTCAGATTGAGTTGATGTTTTTCCGTTAACCGCACACAGATTTCAAACAGCGTTTGTTCCGGTCGTAAGCGCAGCTCGTCGAGTATCAAGCGGCGCGTCTGGTCGGACAGCGCTTGAAGCACAGCGTCGAACTGGCGTGCCTGAGCATTCATAGCATTCCATTAATATGCAACCAACAGGTTGCATGTCAAGATGCCTTGCGCTACAATGGCCGAAAATAAATTAAATGAGATCCATCGCCCGCCGTCGCTTGAATCAGCAACGCAATAGTGTCGCCGAGGTTAAGTCGGGGGCGCGATGACGTCAGCAACGTCCGCTTGATCTATTGGTCGGCATCGGCGATGGAAATCTCGGCCACGACGTCCAGGTACCGTTTGTCATCGCGTAAGGTTTCAAAATCGCTGCCATCGGTCAGTTTTTGCAGGCGCCGTTCTGTGGAAAAGTATCCGGCATCCTTGGCTTGTCGAAGCCAATGCAGGGCTTTGCCGAGCAATTCTGTGGCCGATTGCTGGACCGCTTCGTCATCCGAACTTGACGAATGGTCCACCAAAATCGCGTGCAGACGGGCCAATTCAAATTTTGTCTTTGAATCCAATCGTAGCGTCGCCGCGTGCTCTGCCGCCTCCAGTGCGGCGGTGACATCGCCTTGCCGCGCCAGGCATATGCCCTTGCACGTTCGAAAATATGGCAAGTCCGGCGGTGGCGAATTCTCGATAACCGATTGCCAGTCCGCAATGGCCTTGGAAAATTCGCCCAGCTCTTCAAAGATTCTGGCCCGAGATGCTAATGCCTGCGGATAATATCTGGCAATTTGAGCATGGCGCGGGTGCTGGCCGATGAGCCCCGTTAATTGATCAACGGCTTGGTCCGCATGCTCCATGCCGCCGGACAATTGGGTCTGGTCTGCCATTAGGTTTGCCAGGTTCAAATGGCAGGCAGCCCGACAAATATTCATATTCAAATTGTCGGGATTTTCGGCAACCAGCAGACTGGTCAATCTAAGCCCTTCCAGCAGATTCTCTCGAGCTTCTTCCAGGCGGTCGGTGTTGTCCGCCAGGAACGCTCCGAAGTTGAGATGTGCAATCGCCACGGCACTTTTGGCGCCGGCATTTTCCGAATCCAATGCCAGGCGCGCAGCATATTGTTCCGTTGATTTTCGAAACTCCTTTTCCGCTTGGGCAATGGCGTTCAGGCCGATCAGACTGACGCCCATCAAGTTATGGGCATTGGCAGCATCGTCAACGTATTCGGCGAAATCCGGATGCCGCAAAGCCAGTTCGTCAAATAATTTGACGGCTTCGACAAGCAACGTGGACGCCGATTGATTTTCTTTGCGAATCACGTCCAGGATGGCACGATTGGCCAACGCCTTGGCCAACGCATGTTTGTCTTGGGGCGAACCGGCATTCAGCTCCGCCAACCGACGGCAATTGACAATGACGTCATCTAGCAATTCCTCGGCAACCGACAGGTTTCCCAGCATTCGATTGACGTTAGCCAGGTTTCCGCGCGACTTTGCCAGCTGCCGTAAATGTTTCTGGTTGTCCGGCTGGACCTGGTTGAGCAACAATAATGAGGCGATGGACCGTTCGAACCTGACCTTCGCCTCTTGCGGCTTGCCCGTCTCTTTGAGAATGACGCCGTTAGTATTCAAACTTAAAGCCAACTGGTAGTGGTTGGCGAAGTCATCTGGAAATTGTTCGGTGACGCTTGTAAGAACGGCAATGGCCTTTTCAATGGCCTGCAACGCCTGGTTGGGTTGGCCCAATTCCAATTCCAGTTGTGAGATGTGTCGCAGCGTCTCACCTTGTCGGACATCGATGCTTCGAGACTCGCCGGAATTCAATCGTTGTTCATCCTGCAGCACCAGCGCCTGGTTGAAATGTTGCACGGCTTCCGTCGGCCGCCCAAGATCACTGAGAATCTTAGCAATGCGGAAATGGGCGTTTTCCATTTCGGTAACCAGCGACTGGTCGTCGGGTTGCTCGGCCACAAATCCCTGGTAGTAAGTCAGCGCGGTTTGTAATAATTGATGTCGCAGCGGCCGCATGCCCGGCACGGACAGCAGCCGGTTTTCGGACACTTGAGTGAAATAGGTATCGACGGCTTGTTTCGTTTGCAAATAACGCTTTTCCGCTTCGCCCTGTGCCCGTTTGGCGGCCGCTTTGGCCGCCCGTTCTCGATTCAAGGCGGCGCTGGTTGAAACCAATCCTACCGACGTGGCAATCAGGGCCGCCAGCAAAAATAGACTGGCCGCGATGGAAGCGGCGGCCAGCGCCGGATTGCGGCGGCCCCATAATTTGATCCGTTCCAGCGCCGACGACGGTCGCGCTAGGACCGGCAGCCCGTCTAAAAAACGAGTCAGGTCCAAATGCAGTTGGTGGGCGGACTGGTAGCGATCTGCCGGACTTTTTTCCAGGCATTTCAAACAAATCGCTTCCAGGTCGCGAGGAATCTCCGGTTCGATTTCGCGCGGTGGGCGGGGTGCCTGGTTTTGAACCGCGTCGATCAATTGCCCCACCGAATCGCCTTGAAATACCTGCTGTCCGGTTAACAATTCGAACAAAATGGCGCCCAGACCATAAACATCCGCTTGAGGCCCGATCTCCTCGCGCCAGCCGGCGGTTTGTTCTGGAGGCATGTAAGACGGCGTTCCGATGATGGCGCCGGTTACGGTTTCCTGTGATTGATCAAATGTGAATTTTGCCAACCCAAAGTCGGAAATCTTTGCGGCGGCTGCCAGGTCACCGGCGATGGCCGCGTCACTGTTGAGTTCCAGCAAAATGTTGCCCGGTTTCAGGTCGCGGTGCAAAACGCCGCGGAGGTGCGCGTGTTGCACTGCTTCGGCGAGCATAGCGACCATTTTGGCCGCCTGGTGAAAGTCCATCCGTCGCGGATGTTTTTTCCGCCACTTGCCCAGCGTCATGCCTTCGATGTATTGGCTGGCAATATATGGCACGTCGCCTGCCGAACCAGCTTCATAAACTTGCACAATGTTCGGATGGCTAAGCGCGGCCGCCGTCTTGCCTTCGCGAATAAATCGTTCCTGCATTTCCGTCGACATGCCCGAATCCGGTCGCGGGATTTTCAGTGCGACAAACCGGTCCAAGCGTGGATCGCGGGCTAGAAAGACATAACCGAACCCGCCCCGGCCCACTTGGCGAATGATCTCAAACCGCCCGATCCGACGTCCGGCAGTGAACGCCGTCGTTGGATTATCGGGATCGGCAGGCGGCGTGACCGAGTGCGTATCGTGAGTTGAAATTTGCGATTGACCTGCGGCCGAACTTTCCGATAAGCCGCGCCGGACGCGCTCCATCAGTTGCAGCAGCTCTTTGGCACTTTGCAATTCGTCATCATTCATGGGCTGCGACGCCGCGGTTTCGGCATCGCCAGAGTCGGCTCGAGGAACGTCGCGAAAGTTGCCATCGGAGTCGAGAATAACTTGATGCAACTCCTCCAGTTGGCGTGCCAGAATGTCTTCGTCGGAAGTTTTCTGAGTATCGCTCATCGGATCAGACCCTCACTGGATGCATCTTGACCCGGTCATCGGCCGCGCAGTATTGAACTGTCTTGAAGGCCCGGGAATTTTCGATGCATGATTTGCTGTAAATGGATGATGGCGCGGTACCAGAGTTTCCTGGCAGCGTCCGCACTGACGCCCAACTGCGCCCCAATTTTGTCGAATGAATGACCTTCCCAGTTCCGCAACTGAATGACTTGACGATAGTGCTCAGGCATTTCGCGCATCGCGTCATGCAGCGCGGCTGCCTGTTCCCGCAACAACGCGTTGGTGCCGGGCGTTGTTTGGTTGTCGTACAAAACCGTGCGGCCTTGCGAATCGTCGACCGACTGCTCTCGATCGGCGCGGCGCCGCGCCGACCTCTTGTACTTGCGTCGCACGTCACGCAGGTCGTTGCACAGGATCTGCCGCAGCCAAGCTCGAAATTCGTTCTCCGATTCCCCGCGAAACTGCTCCAAATTGGCGGCGGCGTCCAACATGGATTGTTGAACCACGTCCGACGAGGCAATTTTACCTTGTAGCTCGCGATCCAAATCCTCATTAGCCACCAGCATTAAATAACCACGCCATTTCTCCATCAGCGCGCCAACTGCTTGTTGGTCGCCTTCGCGGGCGCGTCTGATTAGGTCATTGAACGAATCGGGCGCATCCTCATGCGACAGTGATTGGCTTGTGTCATCCGCCAACTTTGTTACTCCAGGCGCGGCGTGTCTGAGAATCGGATGAAATTTTGAACATTATGACGCAAAAAACCGCAAATGACACGTTTGAGCCATGAAAATCATGAGTCGTCAGCGATTCAGACCAGAGATGGCTTCGGCCCCAGAAGCAAAAAAATATCCGGCAAGCTGCCATTAATAACCGCAGCTGCGGAGCATCTCGTCAACGTAAGCGGGCAGCATTTCGCGCCACGTCGGCCAGTCGTGATCCCATTCGGGACCCCACGGATCCACGCGATTGGGAACGCCTTTGGAACCCAGCACGTGTGCCAGTTTCCACGTCTCGCCCGGGTCCTCCCAGCGGCCTCCGGCAAACGCCAGGATGATGAATCGCTCGCGCAACAGCTGCAGCTGTTCTCCGTCATTAAGACCGGGCAAATAATGAATCGGCGAAGAATAATAAAAATCGTCCAACCACTGGCCGCCCAACCAAGCTTGAAAATCATAGGTGCCGCTCATTCCGATCGCCCGGCAAAACACGTCGGGATGTCGACAGATTGACGCGAGGGCGTTGAACGCGCCAATCGATGCTCCGGCCGTCAGTAATTGAATATCGTGGCTCTCACAATCGGCTCGAATCGCCGGGACCACTTCGTGGTAGATGTACGCGTCGAACTGGTTTTGCACCCAGGCGCGATGGGCCACCGAATGATCGCCCATTAACCAGGTCCGGCCGGCGATACTGTTTACCGAATAAACTTTCAGTCGCCCGTCTTGGATGAAAGCCGACAACCGGTCAATCATGCGAAATCGCTCGCATTCTTCGGCGTCGCCAGCGGCCGTCGGAAACAATAGCAAGGGCATGCCGTAATGGCCCCATCGCACCAGGTGCGTGTGTTGCTGCATTCTTTCGGAATACCAGTCGCTAGACGATTTCATGTTGGAAAGTTTAATCCATGTTGAGGTGTCCCCGGCGGCAGGTCGTCAGCGTGCAGCTTAGCGCGGGCCCAGATCAAAGCATATTTGAAGGGACCAGAAGTTCAACCATTCCGGCTCGTTCACAATACGCACAGACCGGTGCAACAAGGCGACGGATGGAGCTACGACAGAAACGTCGGTTGAATTGAGGCACCGCTAGGTTTGCACCTGCCCGGCCAACTGATCCGATCGCCACTGCTGGATGCGTTGCCAAAACAATTCCGTAAACTCGTCGATCTCATGCGGCGGGAACAGCGCGGACACCTTTTGCCGGATGGCGTCGCGGACCGAGAGCTCGCCAAAATATTCATGGGCTAATTCGTCCAGTTGCGACAAATGTTGATCGCAGAACTCGCGAAATCGATCAGTTTCCATCCGCTGATGGCCGATGGCGGCGTAGGCCGCCAATCGCTGGCGGTAAGGCATTTCCTGTTCGGCCAGCTCGTAATACGGCTGCCAGTCCAGGCACTTTCGCATTTTCTTTTTGGTCGCCGCGCAATAGATCGACCACCGCACATTGGCCAGCACAATCCATGGAAAATGGTAGTGCAGCGACGTCACCTGCGAGTCCGGGCAGGCGTTTGCAAAATCGATCGGGAACCAGTTGCCGTCACGGTGCAGCGATTCACACGAATTGAAATCCCATCCAAAAAAAGAGTTGATCGTCATCGCCATGTCTTCCAGCAACGAACGTTCATCGTCGCTGACAAAATCGTGCCTGATCTGGTACCGATCGTGCAGCGGCGCGGCCGGATCATAACTGACGATCAAAAACTGCGGCCCCAGTCCGATGCACCGCACGAATTGATCGTACCCTTCTATGGCAGCCTGCAAATGCATGACCAGTTTGCCGCTGCGTTCGTAGGCTTGCCGCAGTTGTTCTTCGCTGTCGATGCGGCTAACACCCTTCCAGGCCCCGCCGTCGTACGGCTTCATGAACATCGGATAACCAATGCGGCGACCGACTTCGCCCAAGTCAAATAATTGGGCGTACCGCTCCAAAGTCGACTTGAGGTCCGCCGACTGGTCGTATTCTTTGGGGGGAATCATCCATGTTGTGGGTACCGGTAATCCCAGCTTGGTCATCGCACAATAAGTCGTCTGCTTCTCCATCGATTGCAACGACCATGGATTGTTGTAGACGTACAGATCGTCCAGGAGGATTGACTTTTTGATCCACTCGCGGCTGGTGTGATACCAGTGCGTCAGGCGGTCGATGATCAGGTCATACCCGCATGGCTGGCGAATATCAAATGGTTCGATCGTCACGCGATCGACGGCAAACCGAATCGCTTCACCGCCGATCTGCAAATTAAGATCCAGGCGATTGACCAGTTGTTCGTAACAAATGGGCCAACACAAATCGGCGCCCAATGACAATCCAATATGTCGTGTTTGAGTCATGTCGCTTCAACAGCAAAAGCCAATTTAATTGGCGGTCACTTGCCCGCTAATTCACACAGCGTGGCGGAAACTCACTCATAGGTCACCCACAGCGGACCGGGAAATAACCAGCTTAACCCGTCCCGCAGCCGGTCCCTCCAATTCTCCCAGTTGTGTCCATCTCGCGCTTCGACAAATTTAACGTCGATTCCCTGAGATTGCAAAAACGGCACCATCGACCGATTCTCGTAAATCAACGACTCGTACTGGCCGCAACTCATAAATACCCGCTGCGCGGGTTCCCGCGGCTCATCACGAAATTGATTGACGAATTCGACAACAGGATCAAACTCGACGCTCCGCCGGTGATGGCCGATATCGGTAAAGGCAAACGAACCGGATTGCAAAAACAACTGGTCGAACGTGTTCGGATAACGCCAGGCCACCGACAAGGCGGCCACCGCGCCAAAACTGGCCCCCAACAGTCCCCGCGCCGATGGCTCGGCGATGATCGGGTAAGACGCCTCCAGCCGCGGGAGGAGTTCCTCGACCACGTGCCGCGCGTGCCGTGGGTCGTCAGCGTACTGGCGATTGCGGTCGCGAGGGTTGGTCATAGCCACAATCAGCGGCGGAATCTCCAATCGGTGAATCAAATTGTTCAACACCGTCAGCAAACTTGAATACTTGATGTAATCGTCGCCATCGTGCACGACCAGCAAGCGATAACGCCGATTGCGGCGGAATTGCGGCGGCCGATAGATTGCCACACGCCGTTGATCGCCAAAGCATTTGCTGTTAAGCGACAGGTGCTCCAGCCGTCCCGCCGGCACGTTTTCGTCCGGTAACGTCCATTCGGGAATTTCATAACCGTGGCAATGCACCACGGAGTTACCGCCAAAGGGATCATGTGCCACATTGGAATTCAATGGGTCGTGAATCCATTGCTCGTGGCCGTTGCGGCCAACACCAAACTTGTACTCAATGCGCGACGCAAAGGGGAACTCCATGACGCAGTGCCAAAACGGCAGTTCACCAAACTGAGCGAGCGGAATGCTTTGTGGCAATCCGTAAATCCAGTGCCGCAAACTCACCTGGTCCGCCTCGCCCACGAACACAAAAGTCACTCGCGAATCTTCCACTAGCGGAAACGAATGCCCGGCGACAAATTGGTCGACAACCGCTTGATCCGGCTGTTGCTCCAACAATTTGTCAAGCGCGAGCTTTTTCATGCCGCGAATTCTCTTAATTGCCCGTCGTGATGCAATTGAATCGCCGGACCGCTGGTCCGCCACGAGCCGTTTTGACAGCTCATCACCGTTTCCGCCTCCATGATCAGGCAAGCCGCGGGGTGAAAGCGGCGGGCGAATAACGCGACGCGAATTGGATCATCCAGGTCCAATCGATCGCGGGCGTGAGGCAACGGCACGAGGTGATTGAAACATTCCAAGCCCGGCCGCAACACCTCGGCGTTTCCGGGACCTTGCGGCGGGCGATCGTGGAACAACACGATCCGGCGCGACAACGCCATCACGCCCCCCGACCACGCCACCACCGGCAATTCTGGCACTGACTCGGGCAGCGCAAATATTTTCAGCCGATTCAACAAAACGCCAACGTGGCCACCGGCAATCAAAAGTGCCCCGGCCCCCTTTAATCTTGCCGCCAACTCCTGCCGGTGCCTGACGACCAGCGGCCGCCGGGCAATGTTCATCAACTGGTCGTACTCATCACAGATTTGCTGGGTCCGCAGTGCATACTCATTGTCCAAATGGCGCACCGCACCAATCGCCGATTGACATTCCGGTTCAATCCACGGCTGCGACTGGAATTTTTCTAAAATCCATCGCGCTGATCGCAAGCTGTCGTCCAATCGCCGGCGATAGACGTCCCGCAACTCGCGGAGGCGATCTTGACGCTGCCGCAGCAACTCGAACATTTCCGGATCGTTCTCGAAAAGCTGCTCGGCGCGGTGAAACAGCCTCAGGTTGATCACGTCCCCGGTTAGATGGCCTCGCAGGTCGTCGTCGTCAGATTCCGATTCCTCCCAGCCGGCACTGATCAAGGCCAGCGGCCCCGCTATGTCTGCCTCGCGCAAGACGGCATCCAGATTGCCCCAATTGCCCGTCTGCGGACCGAGCAGAATGAGATGGCGATGAGATCTAACAGGCACGGCAGAACATTCGTTGACAAAATTCGCGACCTCGACCCCTTCGAATTTACCAGAATGGTAGGGTCGACGTTAGCAATGCTGGTCCCGCGCAGACTCGGCAACATCGGTCACCAGATCCGTATCCGTTCGTCCGCGGGTTTATACAGCTTGTCGCCCGGATGAACGTCAAACGCGTCGTAAAACGCGTCGATATTGGTGACCGGACCGTTGGCGCGGTACCAAGACGGCGCATGGGGATCAATCAGCAGGCGACGCACCATTTCAGCATCGCGATACTTGCGCCGCCACACTTGGCTCCAGCCCAAAAAGAACCGTTGGTTGCCTGTCCAGCCGGCAATTTCCGGTGCCGGTTCGCCTTGCAAGGAAATCTGATACGCCTTGTAAGCGATCGACAGTCCCGACAAATCGGCAATGTTTTCACCCAGCGTCAATTCACCATTGACGTTCCGGCCTGGCAGCGGTTCGTATTGGGCATACTGGGCGATCAACCGTTCGGTGAGCTTTCGAAACGACTCGCGATCCTCGTCGGTCCACCAGTTGTTCAAGTTGCCGTCGCCATCGTATTTGCTGCCTTGGTCGTCAAAGGCATGGCTGATTTCGTGCCCGATCACCGCGCCGATCCCGCCATAATTTACGGCATCATCGGCTGCCACATTGAAAAACGGCGGCTGCAAGATGGCGGCCGGAAACACAATTTCATTCATGGTCGGATTGTAATAGGCGTTTACGGTCTGTGGCGTCATGCCCCATTCGGTCCGGTCAACCGGCTTGCCCAGTTTTTCGATCATCCGATCGTATTCCACAGACATGCTTCGTTGCACGTTTCCGAAGAGATCGTCCGGCTTGACCTCCAGTTTGTCATAATCTTTCCATTTTTCGGGATAACCGATCTTGGTCGTGATCTTGGCCAGTTTGTCTTGCGCGCGTTGCTTGGTGACGTCCGTCATCCACGTCAACTCGTCGATGCTGGACTGGTAAGCCGCCAGCAGGTTGTTGACCAGCTGATCCATGGCCGCTTTATTCTCAGGCGGAAAGTGCCGTTCGACGTACAGCCGGCCGACCACCTCACCCAGGGCTCCAAAATCGCCAGCCCCTTCACCCGCGATAGTTGCCACAGCCCTCTTCCATCGCGGCTTCTGCTCGGGCACGTCAGCCAGCACCTTTTGGTGCAATTCGAAATGCGCGTCGACGAACCCCTTTGAAAGCACCGGCGCGTATGCATCCAGCAACTTGAACTGCAGGTACTTTTGCCAGATTTCGACGGGCGTTTGTTCGACGATCGCCTGCAGCGCTTCAAAAAAGCTGGGAGTCATCACGTTGACTTCGGTGATGTGTCCTACGTCGGCGGCGCCAAAAAAGTCTTCCCATGGAAATTCGGCCAACTCGCCCAAGTCGGACACCGGGTACAAGTTATACCGCTTGTTGGCGTCGCGCAATTGGGTCCGCGTCCATTGGATCTCTGCCAGTTGCTTTTCCAATCCGACAATTTCATCCGAGTAATCAACTTCTTCGGCAAAGCCAGCCAGGGCAAACAGCGTTTGAATGTAATGCTTCAACGACTGCCGCGCGTGTAGCGATTTTTCGTCGTCTTTCAAATAATAATCCCGGTCGGGCAGCGTCGTGCCGCTTTGCATCACCGCTGACAGATATCGCGCCGAATTCTTGGCATCCACCGTGACGAAAAATCCAATCGGCGATGCGACACCACGTCGCTTGAGATAACCGAAGTGGCGGATCACGTCATCGTGACTGGCCAGTTGGTTGATTTGGGCGATTTCGTCTCGCAACGGACTGACGCCCAACTGCTCAACGCGCCGCGTGTCCATAAAGCTCTTGTAGAAATCGCCGACCTTTTGGGTATCCGAGCCGGTTTCCGCACCGCTGTCCGCCGCCGATTCGATGATGTCGCGGATTTGCTCCTGGGCTTCGTCCATCAACGCGATGAACGACCCATAATTGGATTTGTCTGCTGGAATTTCTGTTTGGTCGAGCCACGTGCCGTTAACCGCCAGGTACAAGTCATCCTGGGGGCGAACGGCCTTGTCAAACGCCGAATTATCGATTCCTCGATCTTCAGAATCCTGGGCATACGCCCCGGTTGAACACAACGTTATCAGGGCGATCAACAAAATGCGGCGACCGGCGTTCATAGGTTTTTCCAAATCCGAATGCTGGGGCAACGAGCAGTGACAGGCGGTAATTTACCGCAACGTCAGAAAACCGTCGAGTCATACTGGGGCGAAGGCGGTTTCCCAGCAAGCCGCTTGGGCGATAGCCTGGTCGATTCGCGAGTGCACGAGAATCGTATCCTGAATCACGTTCAGGCAGCCCACGTATTCTTGCAACTGAACTGACGATATCGAATCGCCTTTGCGGTCCTTCAGCCATTTCCGCGCGGGCTGGTGGGCGCCGACGCGAAACTCCCACACGTCGCGAGTGACCCCTTCGATGGCAATGTTTTCGTTAAGCCAAATCGTGCCTCGGTCAAATTGAAACGTTTTGATCATCGCCGGCATGCCATCTGTGTGGCCGTCAATGCCGGCGGAAAGCGATTGCGGTTGACGATGAATTTGCATGTCAATCAGCTGCTTTCCACAATCGACCAGCGACAGCGCCAAATCAACGTCGCCCGTTAATGGAATTCGCGGAAAATCAACTTGCAGCCATTCCGAGTATCGCGATTGAAAGACCGAAGCGTTGAGCAACGCGTAAATATACGCAAACCACGAGTCCGGCGAGCTCAGGACCGAGGCGGCGTTTTTTGCGGTTCCCCAGCAGTCGTGGGCACGCCGCTGAAATTCAGGGGAGAAGTTGATCGCGCAACTCGTGCCATCGAAAACTTTCAGCGGAAATATTGATTCATTACCACGATTGTCGCTTCGTAATATGCCGTCCAATGCAGGCTGACGAGTTATCCAGAAAAAATTGCAATTGGCGCCGGGGGGCGCCTGCCGACGCGTCAACAATGCAAGATTGTGTCCGTTTTCGCGACGCAACGGATCGCTTATTTTTTTTCGCGGCCAGTCAATCATGTAATCCGCCCAGAATACAAACCGTTCATCGAGCGGTCGATATTGGCAACGCTCGATGCGCTGCAGCCAATTTTTGTCGGATTGCAGCGCCTGCCGTGCGGCGGACAACTTCCAACTGCGACTGTCACCCGGCGGATAGCGCGGGGAGCGGGTGCGCCTAAACCAGCGGTGCCGCAACTCATCGATCGGCACGCTGGGGTCGGCAAATTCGCGCAACCGATCCTCCAAACGTTGCTGCAATGTATCCGTCACGAGCCAGTCCCGCGCCGTGATCACCGTCGAACCGTAAACGGGCATGATTTGGGGCAGCGATAATGCCGATTCGTATTCCGGTCGGCACGGCAGGGCGCGTGGAACGAAGAAATAAAATGGTTGGTCCGGTCGCAGCGGCTTTCGCTCGGCAGGCTGAAAGGATGTAGCATCGCCGTCTTTCGACGCCCGGCCCGAGCGATATGACCTCACCGGCTCCCGTGGGGAATGGCATTCGCCCGTTTTTCCAAACAGACTGACCGCCACTCCCCCGGCGATGCCAAACGGGTTGTTCCGAGCGCCAAGTCCTCGCTGCCTTTTGACATCTGGATACAAGTCGTGAATGTGAATCTCATCGAAACTATTCTGCAACTGATATCGCATGCCGCGAAACGTGAGGTTGTCGAGATAGCCCCGGTTGGTGATCAGCCCGATGGCGCCACACCCCCGCCGCTCAATCACGGCGTGCATGAACTGAACAAATTGAACGTAGTGGTCGTGCAGCCAGGTTTTTCGTTCCTTAATGGCCTGGCCATTCGACACGGTGTAATCGATCGGGTGTTCGGTCAAACGGTGAGCGCGTTTCTTGGATAACGCTCCAAACGGCGGGTTGGCCGCGATGACCGTTGGCGGCGCATATTTCGCATTGCGCTGAAAAAACAGCCGATCCATCAATCCGGGCTGCAAAGCGTCACACAGTTCAAATTGAATCCGACCGGGGTGCGCAAAATCGAAGCCGGTCGATTCCAGTGCCCGCGCCAAATTCCAATGCGCCAACATCCAGGCGATCGGATTGATTTCCAGGCCAACGATGCGGTGCAGAAGACCGTTTGCAACAAAATCACTCCACGATCGGCCCTTGCCGTTCACCGAACCAACCCAATCACCATGGGCCCGCTGCACGACTGCGGTTACCAGCGACCCAGTACCCATGGCCGGCTCGAGAAACTGGATGAACGTCGGGTGCGAATCGCGTCGTCTTGTCTCGAACGATAACCGATCATGGCAAGTCGTTTCGTCGGCAAATGCGTCTGTCAGGCTAAACTGATTGACCAACAGGTCCGCCAATTCATCGGCCAGGAATGCCGACAATTTCGCAGGCGTGATATACATTCCGTCGTGCCGCCGACGCGGTTTGTCGATCGTCTGTAACAGCTGTTCCAGCGGATCCCGTTCGTCGCCGGCTGCCGCAGCAATTTGTTCCGCCGCGCGAGCAAAACCCAGGGGTTCGACGAAGACATCCAGGCGTTGTCGCAATCCACCCAACGTTAGGTAGGCCGGTTGGCAAGACTTGTTCAGCCAGTTTTGGATCGGCGCAGATAGGCTACCGTGCACAAGTTCCCAAGCGCCGCACGCCACGACCATCCGCGCGGCATGTTCCACAGCAGGCAGTGGGCATTGGTAAACGGATTCGTGAGCCGAGAATAAACGGTGGACGTCCACCACGCTGTGCTGTAGAGATGCGTCGTTTTGAACGATTCCGGCCAAATTGCCGACCATTTCCGACCACGCCGACGGCAATTTACTGCCCCGCCGAGTTGATCTGTTGTCTCGTTGATCCGGCAAAGTCAGCACCCGGTATTCAAGTTGATTCGATTCGAGGATCGCTTATCGCGTAAGCTTCGACTTCAAAGGGATTATCCAAATACGGATCGCGTCGCCGCAACCACAATATTAATGAGCATCCCAAATACGCCGGCAGGAAGAACGGGCCCCAACGCTCGCATTGCCGGACGTGAACGTGCTCGTGCGCGCGGACGCGATCCAACACAGCGCGGTCCCGGCCCAATATCGTATGGCCCAACGTCATGGCCGCCGTCCGCGAACCGGGAGGAATGTGGTCCAAGGCTCGCGTGACTAACCCGCCGTAAAACTCCAGACACCCGTGACGTAACTGCGCACGGGTTCCAAACACGCAAGCCAACAGACCAATCAACAAACCGATCAGGGTATTCGGTGATGCCCACACCAAACGGACTAACTTGATTAGGAAACTCATGGATGGGTCTGGTAGTCGAATGTCGTGGAATCGGCCTTGTGGCCGGCGAACGAATTCATTGGAAGCAATCCTAGAAAAAATTCCGGTGGCCGATAGCTGACGCCGACGATCGAGCATTATCGGGAGCTGGATCACCATTAAATTAGCTCTCATGTTCACAGCGGCTGAGATTACCCCATTAACGACCCGGCCCAGCGACGTTTTTAGAAAGGGCGACGCCAGTTGAAAAATAAATCTTTTCGGACGTCTGTGGCGAACGCCCCGACGCGCGGGTTGGTTTAACGGAAGTCACGTTGAATAAAGGGTTTTTGCCAACGCCAGGACCCATGCCAGCACTTGGATTGAGCCGGCCACAACTCGAGGGAAGGCTTTAAATTTGATTTCCAACTTTACTGAACTTGGAAAAATTGACGAAAAAAAGTGTAGACGTGATTCCCGCTTTTTGGGAACACGATTCGTACTCACGCAATGAGTAGTGAAGGTTCAACACAGTAAATGGAATTACGATGAGCCGAATCTTTGTGCTTTCCTGGAAATCATTGTCTTCCGCTTCCCGGTTTTTGATTATCGGGCTGCTGCTATTTTCAATTACGGCGTCGGCGCCGCGCCCGTCCGCAGCCAGCGAGTCCGAGGTCGAGCGACTCAAACAGGTCCAGGACCGCGTTCAGCAGGTTGTGAAAGACAAGATGAACGTGGTCGTCGCCGTCACCGATGGCATTGGTTACGGCAGCGGTGTCATTGTCAGCGCGGACGGATTGGTACTGACCGCCGGGCATGTGTTGACGACGGGTGGAAGTGATTTCCGCGTAATTTTCCCTGACGGCCGTGAAGCCAAGGCCAAGCCGCTGGGCAAAAACCTCAACGTTGATGCCGGAATGGTCCAGATCATCGAGCCGGGAACGTGGACGTTCGCGGAACCCGGGGACATGGAGTCGCTGAATCGAGGAGACTGGTGCATCTGTCTCGGGCATTCCGGCGGTTATGAACTTGGACGGAAGCCGCCGGTTCGCGCCGGCCGGATTGTGAAATTTGAACCGGATCAAATTGTCACCGATTGCGCGTTGATCGGAGGCGATTCGGGCGGTCCTTTGTTTGATCTGGACGGCCGGGTGATCGGCATTCACAGTTCGATTGGCAGTTCCATTGCGGAGAATCGTCACGTCTCCATCGGTACATTCCATAAACATTGGCAACGCATGTCCAACGGAGAAAGTTGGGGGGTCCTGCCCGAACTTGCTGATCGAGAAATCAACAAGGCATCGATGGGGATTCGCGTTGATCGAAATGCCCAGCAAGCGAACATCAAGCTGGTGCATCAGGGAGGCGCCGCCCAAATGGCGGGATTGCGGCCAGGCGATGTCGTTACGACGTTTGATCACATCGCCGTCAAGAATGCACAGCACTTGATCGACCTCATCGCCCAACGTCGTTCAGGGGAAACCGTCACGGTGGAGATATCCCGCGGCACCGAGACCATCAGCGTCGACGTGGTGTTGGGACAGCAATAACAGCGCGGAGCCGATCCGCCGACCCGGCCAGAGAGGAAAGGCATATTCGAGAATCAGGAAGAGCAGAATGTTTCGTAATACCTTGATCCGAATTCACGTATTGGCTGTGCTAATTCTGGCCGCCCATACCAACCCAACTTGGGCTCAGCACCTGTCGCAAGAGATGCGCGACATCTTCAACGAGATGATCCCGCAGATGGACAGCGATCTGCAATCAAAATTGCGGGAGGCCCTCAACGACGAACACGACTACATCGAACTGACTCCCGAACAGTTTAAACGTTTTCGCGACCATCCCGCCAATCCGTTCGAAGGCTGGAACGGCATCAACCCGGACTCCATCGACGGATTGATTCGACTGCAATTCGAAACACAGCCGATTCGCAGCCGCACACCGTGCGAATGGGAAAGACAGTCATCCAGCCAACTGGAAGCCCTGGAAAACGTGGTGGCCCGCGTTGCCGCCGCCACCGTTCGAATAACCAATGGCAAGACTCAAATTGCGCTGGGCGCCATCGTTTCCCCCGGCGGCCACGTGGTGACCAAACTAAGTGAAGTCGCCGAACAAGATCAACTGTTTTGTAAAACCAGCAACGACCAGAAATACTCCGCCAAGCTGGTGGGACAAAACAAGGCTAACGACATTGCTTTGTTGAAGATCGAGGCCAGTCACCTGCCCTTTGTCAAACTAGACGGTGAGCAACCGGTCCCCGGTGCGTTTCTATTGTCCACGGACGGGGAATCGGTTCCGATGGCGATTGGCACGTACAGCAACGCCCCACGATCGCTGATCGGAAAAAATCAGGCGTTTCTCGGGGTCAAGCCAGTTCGACACGAACAGGGTTTAAAAATTGTCGAGGTGACCGCCGACAGTTCGGCCGAGAAAGCCGGTTTGATGCCAGGCGACGTCATCAAAACAATTAACGGTCGCCCGCTCCACTCGGTTGACGGCCTGGTCAATACCATCCGCCGCAATGCGCCGGGCGACAAAATCTTCATTGAGTTTCTCCGCGACGGCCAGCGCCAAGAGGTCACCGCGACGCTTGCCGGCCGCAACGTGGGCGGACCGACCGCGGATCGTTTCAAAATGATGGAAACCTTCGGTGCCATCCCGAGCAAACGCCGGGCCGAGTTTCCGTTGGTGTTTCAGCACGACACGCCACTGCTGCCCGAACAGTGTGGCGGCCCGGTCACCGACCTGGAAGGTCGTGTGGTGGGCATAAACATTGCACGCGGCGGCCGTGTCGCCAGCTACGCCATTCCGGCAAAACATGTCAAGACGCTCGTCGCCGAACTGTTGCGGCCCAATGTCGCCTCCAACGATATCGACTAGCTGAGTCGCTTTGCTGTAAAACTTGCTAGCGATCCCGCAATCCGCGCGACAGCGTAATCGATCCAGATGCTATCGCAACGCCAACGCCGTTCGTTGAATTCTTTACACCGAACACCAGTCTCGTTAGGTCTGCGAGTCGTGTTGGCTTCAGGCTGCGCAACATTCAACTGATTGGCCACCAACGTCAAAATCTGCGCCAAATTAGCTACAAGACATCTACCACACTGCCTGCGGCGAGCGGCCGGATTAGGCGAGCATTTTGGGGCCAGACAGTCCAGTGATGGCAACCAGTTTGACCTAGGTTGATGTTGGCAGTTTGAGTAAACTGTGCCGTCAATCGACTCAATGCGATGGCATTCTAAGACCCAAAATACATGACGCGACGAGCGCAGGGAGGTGCTGCTGATGGCGAGCGCTATCAAGTTTTTACACGCGTCCGATTTTCACCTTGATCAGCCAATCGCCGGATTGGCTGACATTCCGTCCCATTTGAAATCCGTGCTGGCCAATGCCCCATTCATCGTGGGCGAACGGATTTTTGATCTGGCGATCAGCGAGCGCGTTGATTTTGTTCTGTTGGCCGGTGATATCGTCGACCTGAATCAGGGTGGGCCTCGGGCAGCGGCATTTTTGTTAGGCCAGTTTGAACGGCTGGCGGACAAAGGGATCGAGGTCTATTGGTGCGGCGGCAACGTCGACCATCCGGACCGCTGGCCGAGCGCCATTGAACTGCCTGATAACGTGGTCGTGTTCGCATCGTCACTGGTTGAACAAGCGCAACAAATTCGAGGGGATGAAGTGGTGGCGACGTTGTTCGGCAGTGGCCACGAGTCGCGTCGCCGCAATCCGTCCGAATTCCGATGCGACCCGGAGTGCCCGTTTCCGATCGCGTTGGCATACGGTGAGTTTGACACATCGAGTCTCGCCACTCAAAACATTCGCTACTGGGCGCTGGGCGGAATGCACCAGCGAAAGGTCATCGAAAAACCGGGGTCGGTTGCCATTTATCCGGGCACGATACAAAGCCGGAGGCCGGCAGAAAACGGCGCGTACGGTTGCACATTGGTTCGCGTCGACACCGAAGGCCGCATCAAAACTCAGTTGCACGAATTGGACGCGGTGCGCTGGAGCCAGCAAAAAGTTACGGTCGCCGAAAGCGCCAAGCTGGACGACTTGAAAAGCATTATTGGCGAGCGATGTCTCAAGCTGCGGACCGAATCACCCCACACATTGCAGTTGGTGAGCTGGGAATTAACGACGACGGGCGACTTTAATCCGCAGTTGCGCCTTGACGATCCTGCAGGTCAAATCCTGGAGCACTTGCGGTCGGAATTTGGCCAGGCCAGCGAGGGCGTCTGGTCGGTCGACCTCCGCATCGCGCCGCCGCGGAGCTTGCCAACGTCCTGGTACGAAGAGGAGACCATACTGGGCGATTACCTGCGCGCCTTGGGCCGTTACCAGGGTGATGCGTCAATTGGCATCAACCTCATGGACTATGTGGGCGAAACGGCTCAGGAAGACTGGCTGGCCGACCTGTGCCGGATCCCGGCCGCGGCCCGCGAGGAAATGCTCAAGCAGGCGGCCTTGATTGGGGTGGAACATTTGGGCCGCCATGAACAGGAACGGGCGCACAATTGAGCATGTTTGAACCCGCCGCCTTTACCCCATGATCGGTTAAACCAACCAGCAACGCGCCACAAGGGAGTTGGCAAAGTGAGACTCAACGATATTCAGATTGACGGCTTTGGGATTTGGAAAGGCCTGACCGTCGACAACGTATCCACGGGCATGACGTTGTTCTTCGGCCACAACGAGGCCGGCAAGACGACGTTGATGCAATTCATCCGCTCGGTGCTATTCGGGTTTTCCGATGATCGCCGCGACAAGTATGTGCCGCCCATTTACGGCGGCCTGGCGGGTGGCGAGTTGCACGTCGTCACGCCGCACGGAAATTTTGTCGTCCAGCGGCACGTCGATCCCAACCGTCAAAATGATGTGACCGGCGACCTGGTGGTCACTGACGACAAAGACGGTTCGGTCCACGGAAAATTGCAACTGGGCACCCTGTTGTCGGACATCGACGAATCGATTTTCAACAACGTATTTGCCATCGGTCTGCGTGAGATCCAGGAACTCAATACGCTAAACAACACCGATGCCGCCGAGCACCTGTACAAATTGACGACGGGATTGGATCGCGTTTCGTTGGTCGACGTCATGCATCAATTGACGCGACAGCGCGAAGCTATTTGGAACGCCGACCCCGAACGACGCAGCCGGTTGGCCGAATTGCAGCAGCGGCGTCGCTCGCTGACTCACGAAATCGACGAACTATCGACGCGGGCCCGACGGTGGTCCAAGATCGCTTCGCACACCAAGGACATTTCCCGCCGGCTGGATGAGATTGAAGCGCAGCTCAAGGGACTGGAGAGCCAATGCAAGATTATCGAAGTGGCCAAACAAATTGGTGACCGCTGGCGATCACGGCATTTGATCGACGAGCAGATTGCCGCGCTCGGCAACTTGCCGGACGAACGCGATGTATCGATCAAGAATCTGGACAAGCTGAACCAAAAAATTGCCCAACAACGGGAAAAAATTGCACACATAAAGAAGAGCCGCAAAAGCATCAAACGAGAAGCGCTCGAATTGCCCATCGATCGTCAGTTGTGGTCTCAGGCTGCCCGCATCGATGCCATGTGTGAACACTTGCCCTGGATTGAAGCATTGCAGCGGCAGGTCGAACGGCTGCACAGCGAAATGAACGCCATTCGTGATTCGCTGGGCGGCGAAGTTAGCGGGCTGGGTACCAAGCTGGATCTAAATTCACGAGACGTGCGCGAGCTTACCAATCGCGGGTTCGCAGCGCTCCGCGCTGCCGCCAAAAAACTGGCGGATCACCAAGAGGCGGTGGAACAATCCAACGAAAAGGTCGAACAAGCGCGGCGCGACGTTGGCCAGTTCGAAGGCCGCATGCAAAACGCGCTCGCCGAGCACGGCGACCACACCGGCAATTCGCGCGAGGATGCCGGACGCCTGGTCAGCCGGCTTCGCCGTCGCATCGAGCTGGAAGAAAAAATCGAAAAACTCAATGCGACCCGTCACGACCTGGAACGGGATATCGATGACGTGGTGAATGAACAGGTGTTGCCGGTCGGCAAACTGGCAATCATCGGCTGTGTGTTTATTTTTGGTATCGTTTTTGCCGGATTCGGCTTGCTGAGTTTGTGGTGGACCGAAGGCAATGCCGGCACAACCGCGACGGAAGTCGGATTTTTATTCATGGTGTTGGGGACAGTGTTTGGGCTGTTTTCGCTGGCGCTGAAACATCACTGGGAACGCGTCGCCCGTGACGAATTGGACGATTTCCGTCACCAATTCGACCTGGTCCGCCAGCAGTTGAAACGGGCCAAAACGGAACGTGATGAAATCGAACGACATTTGCCGGCGGCTGTGGGCGATTGGGGACTACAGCTCAAGGACGCCGAGACACAGCTGACGCAGCTGGAGGATTTAATTCCGCTGGAATCGCGGTTTAAGACCGCCCGAAACAACTTGGAGGACGCCGTCGCCAAACACGAAAAACTCGAGCGCCAAACGGAGGAGCTGCATCGGCGCTGGCGCGAAACGCTGCGGACGGTGGGCATGCCAGAAACGCTTTCACCAACCCAAGTCAGCGATATCACGCAACGTTCCGAGCGAATTTCGGGCTTCCACAGCCGCCTGGAGCAATACGAGTCGGAAGCTTTTGAACGGGAGAAGGAACTAAATTCATTGACCAAACGAATCGACGGATTGTTGCAGGAGGTGGGTCTGGAGACCGACGCCGCCGATCAACCAACGGAACGACTTGAGACGTTACGCGTGGCGCTGGGAGATCAACGCCGTTTGATGGGTCACCGCAAAGAATTGGCCACAAAGTTCAAAAATCTTCGCGCCACGTACGCTCGCGCATCGCGGGAACTGGATCGACTGCTGGGCCAAAAACGGCGAATGCTGTCCGCGGCCGGTGCGGACAGCGAAGAAGAGTACCGTAACTTTGCCGTGAAGCACCAACAACTTGCCAAGTTGACGGCGGAGCGCGGGCAACTGACCGACCAAATTTCGGCTGCCCGCGGTCCTCACATTTCCGAACAGCAGATTGCCGCACAACTTGACGAATATGGGTTGGCTGGGCTGGAAAATCGCTGGGAAACGCTGCAACTGCAGATGGAGGAACATCGCGAACACCAATCCAAGCTGCATCAACAGCGAGGTGAGTTATTAAAAGAGGTCAAAATGCTGGGCGAAGACTCACGGTTAGATGAGGCCCGCCTGGAACGCGGCGCGGTGGAAACGGAAATGGAGTCGCTCAAACGGCAGTGGCAAGTGTTGTCACTCAGCGGCCTGATGCTCGACGCGATCCGGGAAAATTACGAAGCCAAGCGGCAACCGGAGACACTGCGCGAAGCCTCCATGTTCCTCGAACGTTTGACCGAGGGCGCCTACACGCGAATTTGGACCCGGTTGGTTGGCGAGGAATTGCTGGTGGATAATGCGGCCGGCGAAACGTTGTCGGTGCAACATCTAAGCCGCGGGACGCGGGAGACTGTGTACCTGGGATTGCGGCTGGCGTTGGTCAGCGCCTACGCGCGGCGCGGCGCCGTGTTGCCGTTGGTACTGGATGACGTGCTGGTCAATTTCGACTCCAATCGCGCCATGGCGGCTGCTCGCGTGCTGAGGGATTTCGCGGATGGCGGTTATCAATTGCTGATGTTTACCTGCCACGATCACATTCGCGACCTGTTTAATCACCTTGACGTCGACGTCCGGGTATTGCCGCATCACAAGGATGTGGTTCAGAAAAGTGCGGTGCCGGTATCGCTCAAGCCGGCTGTGGTGGACTCGGCGCCGGTGCCCGAAGTGGCCGACCCGTTGCCGATCGCCGAGATTGTCAATCGGCAGCCGATTGTGCTGAACACGGACGAATACGATGCCGAATTGCAGTTTGAATTGTCGGCGGTGAACCAGGATCAAGACCGCGAAAAATCGTTGAATGATCAGCTAACCTGTTTCAATCCGTTGGCCGCATCGGTCACGCCATCGCCGGCCAGCGCGGAAACGGGTGTACAAGTCCAGGCCCGCCAGAAAACCGCGTGATGCCGGCTGCGCGGTGGCCTTTTGCCGCCGACACGGGGTCAAAATCGGCACGATCGGCACGCTTGCCGCGGTAGATGTTGCCTGATCGACAAACCAATTCCTAGTTTGCCCTGGTTGCAAGACCCAGTCGATCGCAATCTGCCGTCGATCCGCTATCTGACCGTCAATTGTTGCGATTGACGGATATGGACCCGCATTTGGGCGTTATTGCGAGAAGCCCGCGAACGCACCATTGAGACGACCGTTACTTGTCCGATAGTTCCTACGACGTATCCAGCTGTGCCCTTCAATAAATGATCGCAGGGATCGCGGAGAGTACGCTTCTCATACAGATTGAACGAGAGAACAAAAATGAAAACAAGAATGTTTATGCCATTGCTTGGTGCCGCGATTTTGTGCGTCAGCCAGGCGTGGGCCCAGGAAATCGCGCCGCAATACGCCAATACTACGAGCACGGGCACAACGACAACCGCCACGGGAAACAATTTCGATAGCAGCGGCGGTTTGTTCGGCAACTCGGCGACGACTTCCTCCAAGTATGCAAATGCCGGAACGCACGCTTACGCGCACGGCTGGGGTTGCCATCGTCCCTGGGGATTTGACCAGGCATCGACATTGTGGCAAGGCTATTGCAACGAAGCGTATGTTAAAAATGAGTGTGGATTCTTGGGATTGAAATGCATCGGCGGATGCGGCCTGGGTGGCAGTCGCCTCGGCGGACGGTGCGGAGGTTGCGGACAGGCTGGTTGCGGTGAGTGCGGGGGCGTGGCAGCTGGCGGGAGTTGTTGCGAATCGGCTTGGCCCCAGGATTGCGGCAGCGATTGCGGTGCCGGTTGCGGCGGCGGGCTGCTGCGAAACCGTGGCTGTGGCCCGAATGTCCTGGACCGCCTGAGGTCAAACCGATGTTGTCGGCCCACTTTGGGACTGGGCGGATGTTGCGATGCCGGTGGCGACGACTGGCCGGTCAGCGAATGTTGCGACTCGGGCTGCGATTGCCGGCACGGATTCGATTTGTTCTCCCGTCTAAAATCCGCTCGCTGCTGCCGACCTGCTCGCGGCTTCGGTCGTTGCAACCCATGCTGCGACGCCGGATGTGGTACTGACGCAGCCGCGCCGACGCCTGCGGCAGCGGCCCCGGAAGGCGCGATTGAGGCCCCGCAAGAGGACACGGCCAATTAACTAAAAACGAAATTATTTGCGACGAACCGGACGCGCGAATGGCTGCCGAACGTCGCAAAAATCTCTCTTTCTCTGGCCCTCAGATTCTTGGTTGGGAATCTGAGGGTTTTTTTGCGCGGCGACCCGCTCATCAAACGTCTCGTCCATCACCGGCCGATTTATTCGTTTCATGCCGAATCACGCATTGTTGTGTCTAGAATCCAACAAACTGCCGTGCGATATGCGGCGAAAACTTGACGGGCAGACGGTACTTATGCGAAGCTATAAGGCATCAGGGGGAACAGGAAAGGTCAGGTCATGCCACGATTACATCGAACTCTTTTCGGTGCCGCTTGCGCTGTAGCAATAACGTTGATAATGGCGACCCTCGCCGTTGCGGCGCCCCAAGATGAGCTGAATCGATTTTCAGCGCACCTCGGTTCCGGCGAATTCTCGAGCGCTATTGAAATAGCCAACGCGGCCACCGGCCAGCAACGAGACGAACTGCTAAGTCGGGTGGCCGGGGGGCAAGCCATCGGTGGCGCACGCGACCATGCCTTCGCCACGGCCGCCATGATTGAAAACGATGCGGCCCGCAACGGAATCTTGGCCCAGATGTACGATCAACCGAATTTCCAGGACGGCACACCCGGATTTGGAAGTGGGGGTTTCGGCCGGGGCCAAGGCGCGGCCGGCGGGATCACGGAACAGGACTTTGATGAATTGATCAACCTGATCCAGGAAACGATCGATCCGGACTCGTGGGAAGAAAATGGGGGAAGTGGCCGAATGTTGGCGTTCCCGTCAGGCGTGTACGTCGACGGCCAGGGCACGTTGCGAAAGGTCAAGCAGTCCAAGTCCGCTGCACTATCCGGCATTCGCGAGCAGGCCCTCAAACAATTGGACGACCCCAGCGTGATGTCGCAATCGCGGCTTCGAAAAATCTCCTTGACGCGACTCGAGCGAACCTTGCAAATGCTGGCGGCCCAAAGTCGCGTTCCCTCGCCGGACATGTTGCACCTGGGTGGCATGTACCAGCTGAAATACGTGATTTTTTATCCGGAGACACGAGATGTCGTGATTGCCGGACCGGCTGGGCCGTGGCACTTTGATGCCGACGGCCGCGCCATCAACACGGAAACGGGTATCCCGGTGTTGTACCTGGATGACCTCGTGGTTTGCCTTCGCATTGCGCGGGATTTTGGCGGGCAGTTTGTTTGATCGATCGACCCGCGGCAGGAAAACGTGGCCGCGGTCAAACGATTCCAGGAGTCGACAACGCTGACTGGCGCCCCCTGGCGATCCCGTCTGCGCGAATTGTTGGGACAACAAGATGTGACGGTTAAGGGCATCGATCCTGCTACGCACGCGGGTCGAGTGCTGGTCGAAGCGGATTATCGCATGAAGTTGGTGGGATTGGGACTGGAACCGGCTGTCCCCGGATTGAGAAACTATTTCGACCGATTGCATTTGGATGAACAAGGCAATCCGCCGTCGAGCGACGTTGTTCGCTGGTGGTTTACCATG